>JBBTKS010000081.1:0-8263 GCA_038058885.1 Pseudomonadota bacterium | reverse complement strand
GTAGCCGGGGTGCAATACTTATTCAAGTTATTCATGGGACACAACACTAGTATCCGCGCAGGTAATAACTCGCGGCGGCCTGTTTTTCCAGATACCGGACCTTGTCTTCGAGCGTCTTGGCATCTTCCTCTCTGCCAAGCTCGCGCTTGAGTTTGGCCGCCAGAGAGTAAAACGGGATCAGATCCGGCATGTCGTAATAGACGTATTTCAAGCCCGCGTCCAATATCTGCAGGGCTTCATCCTTGTTGCCGCGCTGCAGCATGATGGCGGCGTAATCCATGCGGCCCTGGAACATTTTGGGGTTGAGCGCCAGGGCGCGACGGAAGGCATCGGTGGCAAGTTCGTAACCATTATCGCCCGCCAGGGCGGGATTCTGCTGGTAGAGCCGGCCACGAATAACGTAGGTCAGCCCGCGCAGGGAGTTGACGTGTTGTGCCCGGTCCAGAAATTTGAGTGCGTCTTGGTACAGCAGCTTTTTGCTGCCTTCGGCATCCGGCGGTAACAACGTGATCGCATGCCGGTACAAATCCGCGTGCGCGATAAGCATGCGGTCATCCGCCGGGGTCAGGCGTTCCGCCGTGGCGAGTCCCTTGTCGGCTTCCTGCAGTTTTCCTTCGCGCGCCTGCGCGAGCGCCTTGTCATAATAGGAATTGGCCAGGCCCAGCGACACAAAATACAACACGGGAAGCAGCAGCAGAAGCACCACGATCACGGGAAAGGCCTGTTTGCCGATGAGATGAGAAAAACGAATCCGCATCGAAGCCGGTTTCAGCTCGCGGTTTGCAATCTGGTGAAAACGGCCCATCACCAAACCCGATATCATCATGATCGACAGAATGTAGAGGTTGAAATCGACGAAACTCTGACCCGCCACCGCCAGCAATCCGCAAAAAAGGCCGGTCAGTTCGATCCGGGCGCTCTGGCTCATGGACTTCACGGACAAGGCGCGCACCAGAAGCCATAACGCGGCAAACAGCACCGCCAGCAGAAGCAACAGCCCCGGGAGGCCGGTCTCGATCCAGATCTGCAGATAATCGTTATGCGCGAAGAATCCACCGGAATTGTCCACGGGATTGCGGTATGGCGGGAAAGCCAGGTAATAAAGTCCCAAGCCAATGCCGTGCCACGGCGAAGCCTGCAACAGATCCCAGGAAGATTGCCATATGACCCAGCGGCCGGAATCGTGCATCAGCTGTGGAAGGCGCTCGCCCAGTTCTCCGTGTGAAACCTTGGTGGACAAATAGGCTGCCGTCATCAATAGCAGCAGCACGACGACTCCACGCTTCGGCAGGTTGCGCATGCTGAGCGCCACCAAAACACTCATGCTCAAAAAAAGACTCAGGGTGGCACCGCGGCTCGCGGTCATGAAAATAGCGAGAAACAGAATATACAAGACTGCCCCCAGCAAGCCGGGGAAATGACGCGGAGCGCCCTTGTCCGCCATCAGCAACAGGAAATACGCTGACGCCGGCAGGGCCACGAGATTCAGAAAGGCGGCGTGAGTATTACGGGTTTCAAAAATGGATCGCGCCTGTTGCTCGAGCACGAGCACCTGATGAACCCCCATCAGCGCCAGCACAATCCCCAATACCAATATGATGGCAGCGGCGTGAGACCAGAGCGAGTCACGGTCGGGCGTCAGGGTATAAAGCCAGAAAACCAGCGCCAGACTGCCGACCCACCAGAAGTTGATCACGCTGATACTGGGCGCGAGACTCCAGGACAGCGAAATGGCCAGCCACAACCAGAACAGCGTCAGGCACAGCGCCAACGCCGTTTTGGGGACGGACAGGCCCGAACCATGGGATTGCAGGACGACCCAGCCCAGCCACATCACCAGCAGAATCTGGGTAACGGCAAAAAATTCTATTTGCGGGCCCTTGAACAGGAGGGCGGGAAACAGGGCGCAGATGAACAACAGGGAACTGACGTGAACGGCGGGCAGGCTGAGTATTTTTCTTTTTATCACTGCCATACTCCTCCCTGAGTGGCTGGTAGCGGGACGTGCCAGCTTCCTACCTACTTATATACAATCTCGGGCGAAACACCAGACACACACCTATTAAAGAATACCAAACCATGTTTCATATCGTGCTCTATCAGCCCGAAATCCCGCCCAACACCGGGAACATCATGCGCCTGTGCGCCAATACCGGCACGCGTCTGCATCTTATCGAGCCGCTCGGGTTCAAGCTGGAAGATAAGGCGCTGCGGCGCGCGGGTCTGGATTACCGTGAGTGGGCGGACGTTCGGACTTACGCCAGCTATGAAGCTTTTCATGAAAGCGTGAAGCCGCCGCGACTGCTCGTCTTTTCCACCCGCGCACGGCGGTTTTACACGGAGATGCAATACCGGGAAAACGACGCCCTGCTCTTCGGGCCCGAAACGCGTGGACTGCCACAGATTCTGCTCGACACTTTCCCGGAGGAACACCGCCTGCGGCTGCCGCTACTGCCTGGCAATCGCAGCCTGAATCTGTCCAACGTGGTGGCGGTGGTGGTCTATGAAGCCTGGCGGCAACAGGGATTCAGCGGCGGGGAATAATTCTTATTATGTCAGGACGAACGAGCGAAGCGAGTAGGGCTAATGATTTGTCCAGACGAACGCAGTAGGGCGACATTTATTCCTGCCGGGGTCCGCGTTTAAGCAACGCTTCCACGGCGGCCTGGGGTGGGAGGTTTTCGTATAACACACGATACACTTGCTCGGTGATGGGCAGCTCCACGTTGATTTTTTTCGCGAGATGATAAAGCTCGCGTGAAGTGGCCACCCCTTCCGCTTCCTGACCCAGATCAGCCAGAATTTCGGGAAGCTTGCGCCCCTGCCCCAGCGCCAGACCGACGCGGCGGTTGCGTGAAGCGTTATCGGTGCAGGTCAGGATCAGGTCGCCGGCACCGGCCAGGCCCATGAAGGTTTCCTTTTGTCCGCCCATGGCGATACCGAGACGCGTGAGCTCGGCGAGGCCACGCGTGATCAGCGCGGCGCGCGCGTTCGCACCGAACCCGAGCCCGTCACTGATGCCGGCGGCGATGGCCATGACGTTCTTGATCGCTCCGCCCAGCTGCACGCCCGCCACGTCGCGACTGGTATACACGCGTACGCGCTCGCTGCGCAGCCACGAAGCCACTTCTTCCGCCGCTTTATCGTTTTCCGATGCCACGGTCAGCGCCGTGGGCATGTTGAGCGCCACCTCGCGCGCAAATGTCGGCCCGGATATCACGGCGAGGGCATGCTGTCCGCCCAATACTTCGATTGCTACCTGACTCAGCAGTTTGCCGCTGCCGGGCTCAAGACCTTTGGTTGCCCAGGCCAGGATAGCGTCGCCGGGCATCAGCGGACCAAGTGCAGTGAGCGTGGCGCGGAAAGCGTGACTGGGAACGGCGATCAGGAAACGCGATACGGACTTCACGGCCTCGGGGAACGAGGCATGTACCTGGATATTCGCGGGAAAAATTATGTCCGGAAGATAGGCGCGGTTCTGGCGTTCGCGTTCCAGGCGCTCCTGCTGGACCGCTTCATGACCCCAGAGCAGCACGGTATGCCCATTGCGCGCGAGCAACAGCGCCAGCGCCGTGCCCCAGGATCCGGCCCCGAGCACGGTAATGGCCGATTTGGTCTCGACGGTCACGGCGCCAGAGGTGAGGAGAGAGGAGTAAGGCGTGAGGCGTGAAAGGCGGTATGTGCCATATTTTGGTTATTACCCCTTACTCCTCGCGCCTCACCCATAACCCCTCACGCCTCACTCCTCCCGTCTCACACTTTTCAATTAATACTCGGCGGGTTCGCCTGAGCGGCCTGTTTCTGCCCGTACAGCGCCTCGAAGTTTATCGGGTTGATCAACAACTGCGGGAACCCGCCCTTGCCGACAAGCTCATTGATCGTCTCGCGCACGAACGGCAGCAGCACGTAAGCACAACTGATCTCAAGCGCCCGCTGCAGCGTATCGCCCTCGACGCCGCTGATGCGAAAAATCCCCGCCTGCTTCACTTCGACGAGAAAGAGGTTCTTGTCCTCGCGCCTGGCGGTTGCCGTCACGGTCAACGCCACCTCGTATATACCCTGTTCCGGATTGAGCGCGCCGTGCTCGACACCGAGCTGAATGCCGATTTCCGCGGCGGCATTCTGTGCCTGGATAAACGCCGACGGCACACTGGGTGCTTCGTAGGAAATATCCTTGATGTAAATTTTCTCGATATTGAAAACGATATTCTCTTGCTGATTCTGCTCCACCGTCTCTACCCTCGCTAATGTTATTTGGCTGTATATCGTAAGCGGCTCACGACTTCAGCAACGCATCCAGCTGCCCCGCCCGCTCGAGCCCCGCCAACTCCGTGTATCCCCCGACATGCGCCGTACCGATGAAAATCTGCGGCACGCTGGTCCGGCCCGTGAGTCGAACCATCTCCTCGCGGCGCGCAGGGTTTTGATCCAACATCACCTTTTCCGCCTGAACGCCCTTCTTCTCCAGCAACCGTTCCGCCATCCGGCAATAGGGGCAAATGCGCGTGCCGTACATCAGCACTTTCGCCACCCCTATTTCTCCACCGGCAGGTTGTCCTTCTCCCAGGCAAGCAGTCCGCCGGAAAGGTTGTAAACCGTGGCAAAACCATGCTTGCGCAGGATCACCGCGCCCTTCATGGAACGATTACCGGCGCGGCAGGTTACGATCACCGGTTTGTTCTTGAATTTGTCGAGTTCACGCAAGCGGTTTGACAACGCCGACAAGGGAAGATTGACCGCATTCGGAATGTGGCCGGCTTGAAATTCCTTGGGCTCGCAAACGTCCACGACTACGCCGTCCTCGCGATTGAGCAGCTGCACCGTCTGGGCGGCGTTGGCATTTTTGATGCCGTGCAGCTGCTGGCTCAGGGGGCCCATCACCAGCAAAAACAGGATGACGCCCAGCGCGACGAACAAATACCAATTATGAATGACAAACTGCATGGTCATGGTCAGGGGATAAAATTTCTGATCAAAAAGAGATGGAAGGGATATATCTGAATCCAGTTGTGTTCCCGGTTCTGCCGGCGATCACCGGTTGAACACGGTTAGCCATGATTTTCCGGCTATGTTCAGCGGTGCGCGGCGCTGCAAAATGCCTGACGCAACGAGCCGATCAGCTGCAGTATTTTCGGATCGCTGATCCGGTAGTAAACCTTGTTGGCATCCTTGCGCGCCGCCAGGATACCCTTGTCGCGCAGTATCGAAAGATGCTGCGAGATATTGCTTTGCGAGGTCCCGACCTGCTCGACGATATCCTGGACGCTGACTTCGGTATTGCCCCCCAGGATACAAAGGATTTTCAGGCGCAGCGGGTGCGCCATGGCCTTCATGGAGCGGGAGGCTAGATGAATATCTTCTTCGTTGGTGATCAGCACGTCTTCAACTTTTGCGGTGGCGGCACTCATATATTCAGGCCTCTTGTCTTGCTTTCAGCCCACGCTCCCTCGCTCCGGACCCGCGGAATCTGCTGTGTCATGAACGAAAACATTATACAATATCAATGATATTTTAAAGAGACTGAAAAACCGCTATTTGAGTCATCGAGCATGTCATTTACCCCTAAACCATTGGTTCTGATCGTTTTGGACGGATGGGGCTACCGTGAAGACACCCAATACAACGCCATCGCCGCGGCCCGCAAACCCACGTGGGACGCGCTCTGGAAGCAGCATCCGCACGCCCTGATTCATGCCTCGGAGGCGGCCGTCGGCCTGCCTTCCAGCCAGATGGGCAACTCGGAAGTCGGCCATCTCAACCTCGGCGCCGGGCGCGTGGTGTACCAGGAATACACGCGCATCAACCGCGCGATCAGCACCGGCACCTTCTTCACCAACAAAACACTCACCGACGCCATCGACCTGGCGCTCAAGACCGGAAAGGCCGCGCACATCCTGGGCCTGCTTTCGCCCGGTGGCGTACACAGCCACGAAGAACATATTCATGCCGTCGTCGAACTCGCGGCCAAACGCGGCGCGACCAAGCTCTACCTGCACGCCTTCCTCGACGGGCGTGACACACCGCCGCAGAGCGCCGCCGCTTCCATCAAAACCATGGAAGAAAAATTCGCCGCCGTGAAACACGGCCGCTTCGCCTCGATCATCGGCCGTCACTATGCCATGGACCGCGACCACCGCTGGCCGCGCATCCAGGCCGCGTACGACCTGATGACGCAGGGCAAAGCCGAATTCAGCGCCGCCTCCGCATCGCAAGCACTCGACATGGCATACGCCCGGGGTGAGACCGATGAATTCGTCAAGGCCACCGTTATTTCGCCACCCGGCACGGAACCGGCCCCTATCACCGACGGTGACGTGGTCATTTTCATGAACTTCCGTTCCGACCGCGCGCGCCAGATCACGCGCCCCTTCATCGACAGGAACTTCGACGCCTTCGAGCGCGCGGCGATTCCCAAGCTCGGCGCCTTCGTGAGCCTCACGGAATACAACTCCGAATTCCACGTGCCGGTCGCGTTTCCGCCGGAGCGCCTGCGCAATGTAATGGGCGCTTACCTGGCGAGTCTCGGCCTGCATCAGCTGCGCATCGCCGAAACGGAAAAATACGCGCACGTGACATTTTTCTTCAACGGCGGCGTGGAAACCCCGTTCGAATTCGAGGACCGTATCCTGATCCCGTCACCGACGGATGTGCCCACCTACAACCTGAAGCCTGAAATGAGCGCGGTGCGCCTAACCGACGAAGTGGTCAAGGCAATCCGCGGCGGGCATTACGATGTCATCATTTGCAACTTTGCCAACGCGGACATGGTCGGCCATACCGGCGATTTCGATGCCACGGTCAAGGCCATCGAGTCGGTGGACCAATGCCTGGGGCACATCTACAAGGCGGTCATGGAAACCGGCAGCGAGATGCTCATCACCGCCGATCACGGCAACGCCGAACAGATGTTCGACTTCGAAACCGGCCAACCGCACACCGCGCACACCATCAACCCCGTGCCATTCCTTTATATCGGACGACCTGCCGCCCTCGCGCCGAGCGGGGCGCTGGAGGATATCGCGCCGACCATGCTTTACCTCCTGGGTCTGCCGCAGCCGGCGGAAATGACCGGCCGGCCGCTGGTGACGTTGCAAACCGAACAGCCGGCGATTGCCGAGGGTCGCGCCTGACGGACACATCACACCCGCCTACCCATGAACCTGCGGCCGAAGGCCGCCCCGACTCACCCTCTCCCCCTGGGAGAGGGTGGCCCGAAGGGCCGGGTGAGGGAGAGACCGTCCGGTTCCTGGGCGCAATTCGCGGCCGCAGCGCGGCTGGGCGGTCTCTCCATTTCCCCGTTGCGGCACCGGCGCCGTTCCGCCGCAAAACAGCTTGGGTACGTTGGACGGGTGCCGCATTGTTATGCGGCCTGTTATTCGCCGTCCTTCACACGGCCTATGCCACCGACTCCGCGCAGGAAGAAGCACGACTACAGAAGCTGCGCGCCCGTATTAGTGCACTGCAGGAAAGACTCAACGAAACCCGCGGTCAGCGTGACGCCGTGCGCGAGGAAGTACGCGACCTGGAACGCCGCATCGGCGGACTGCTGCAAAGTTCAAGACAGACCGCGGCACGTCAGCGCCGGAACGAAACGAAACTGCAAAACCTCCGAGCCCGGGCGGCACGCGAACGCGGCGGTCTCGAAACGCAGCGGCAGCAACTGGAACGTCAGATCCGCGCGTCCTATGTCATGGGCCGCCAGGAATATCCCAAAATGCTGCTCAATCAGGAAAACCCCGCGGGCGTGGCCAGGGTGCTGACCTACTATCGATATCTCAACCGTGCGCGCGCCGAACGCATTACCGACATCCAGGCCAGCCTGTCGCGGCTTGAGGCACTCGAGCGGCTGATCCGGGAACAAAGCCAGGAGCTGGAGACGCTGCGCGTCACCCAACAGGAGCAGAAAACAGCGCTCGAAATCTCCCGCGCGCGCCGCGGTGAACTGCTCGCCAGCCTCAGCCGCGAGGCGCACGGCCACTCGCAGCAAATCGAACGACTGCATGCGGACGAAAAGCGCCTGGAGCAACTGATCGAGGAACTGAAAACGGTATTGCCGGAGACGACACCCCTGCCGCCCGGAGGCGAGAAGCATTTCGCCAGATTACGCGGGCGCCTGCCGCTGCCCGCCCGCGGCCGGATAATCGCCCGTTACGGCGCGCAGAAAAACCTGGGCAATCTCAAATGGCGCGGCCTTTTTATCGCCGGGCACGAGGGGCAGAACGTGATAGCCGTGTTCCGCGGGCGCGTGGTGTTCGCCGACTGG
>JBBTKS010000080.1:0-13850 GCA_038058885.1 Pseudomonadota bacterium | reverse complement strand
ACCGATTCCTGGACCTATACCGAACCCGACGGCACGCTGCTCGGTCAGCAGGTGACGGCGCTCGAACGCGTCGGGCTTTACGTGCCCGGCGGCAAGGCCGCCTATCCGTCGTCCGTGCTCATGAACGCGATACCGGCCAAGGTCGCCGAGGTGCCGGAACTCATCATGGTAGTGCCCGCGCCCGAGGGAACACTCAGCGAGATGGTGCTCGCCGCGGCCTACCTCGGCGGAGTGGATCGGGTGTTCACCATCGGCGGTGCGCAGGCGGTCGCGGCACTCGCTTACGGCACGCAGACGGTTCCCAAGGTGGACAAGATTGTCGGTCCGGGAAATGTGTATGTCGCCACCGCCAAGCGGCTCGTCTATGGCGTGGTGGACATCGACATGATCGCCGGGCCGTCCGAGATCGTGGTGTTGTGCGACGGCGGAACCGATCCCGAGTGGATCGCGATGGATCTGTTTTCGCAGGCGGAGCACGACGAGGACGCGCAGTCCATTCTCATCAGCCTCGACGAGGCGTTCACCCTGAAAGTGCTCGCGGCCATCGAAAAACTCCTGCCCGGCATGGAGCGGCGCGAGATCATCCGGGCCGCGCTCGAATCCCGCGGGGCACTGATCACCGCCGCCAGCCTCGATGAGGCGCTGCTGCTCGTGAACCGCATCGCGCCGGAACATCTCGAGCTCTCAGTGGACAATGCCGGGGAAACGGCCAGGCGCGTGCGCCATGCCGGCGCGATCTTCCTCGGCCGCTATACCGCGGAGGCGGTGGGCGACTACTGCGCCGGGCCGAACCACGTGCTGCCGACCTCCGGCACCGCGCGGTTTTCCTCGCCGCTCGGCGTGTACGATTTCCAGAAACGCACCAGCCTGATCCAGTGCTCGGCCGACGGCGCCTCGGTGCTCGGCAAAACCGCCTCGGTGCTGGCGCGCGGCGAAGGCCTGACGGCGCACGCACGCTCGGCGGAGTACCGGATAAAGAAATAGACAGGATTCACAGGATTAAAACAGGATTAACAAGATTAAGGAGCCTCTGATTAATTCAAAAATGTAGGGTGCGCCCTGCGCACCGATCGACAAAATGGTGCGTGGGACGCACCCTACATCGAATTATTCAGACTTTCCTTAAAACCAAAAAACTTTACGAATTAATCCTGTCAATCCTGAAAAATCCTGTTAATCCTGTGAATTCAGTTTTATGAGTTCCAACAAAAAAGTCGAAGCCTTGATTCGTCCCGAAATCCGGGCGCTCAAGGCCTATCACGTGCCCGATGCCTCCGGGCTCGTCAAGCTCGATGCCATGGAGAATCCCTATTCGTGGCCGGAAGACGTGCGGCGTGAATGGATCGAAGTACTGCAAGGCGTTGCGCTCAATCGTTATCCCGATCCCGATGCGCGTCGTTTGCGCGAGCGTCTGCGCACGGCGCTTGCCGTGCCGGCCGGCATGGAGCTTATTCTCGGCAACGGGTCGGACGAACTCATCCAGACGATCCTCATGGCGGTGTCGAATCCGAACGCCGTTGTACTCGCGCCCACGCCGACCTTTGTCATGTATGAAATGATCGCGACTTTCACCGGCATGAAGTTCGTGGGCGTGCCGCTCCAGCCGGATTTTTCGCTCGATAGGCCGGCCATGCTCAAGGCCATCGAAACGCACAAGCCGGCGGTGATTTTTCTGGCGTACCCGAACAATCCGACGGGGAATTTGTTTTCTCGCGAGGATGTCGCGCGCGTGATCGAAGCGTCGCCGGGGCTGGTGGTGCTGGACGAGGCCTACCACGCCTTCGCCGGCCATTCCTTCATGGACCGGCTGGGAAAGCACGACAACCTGCTGGTGATGCGCACGCTGTCTAAGCAGGGGCTGGCCGGTTTGCGCCTGGGCATTCTCGCCGGCCCGGCACCGTGGCTGGCGGAATTCAACAAGGTGCGGCTTCCGTACAATATCGGGAGCCTCACGCAGGCGAGCGCGGAATTCGCGTTGACGCACCTGGCCTTGCTGGATGAGCAGGCGCGGCAGATACGCCGGGACCGGGAGCCGCTGTTTCAGGCGCTCAGCCGGCTGCGTGGCGTGCGAGCCTGGCCCAGCCAGACCAATTTCATTCTGTTCCGGGTCGAGAACCGCGAGGCCGACCAGGTCTTCGCGGGACTGCGGACACGCGGCGTGCTGATCAAGAATCTGAATTCCTCCGGCGGCATGCTCAAGGGCTGCCTGCGCGTGACCGTGGGCACACCTTCGGAGAATGACGCCTTTCTCAAAGCGCTTGAGGCGGCGCTGTGATTCGTCTATGGTTTGCGTGTGAAATCCTCTAAGCCGACAAAATCCCGTTCCCCCCGTGGCAAGTCCGCGTCCGGCCGGCGCGCCGAGGTGGCGCGCAACACCAAGGAAACCCGGATCACCGTTTCCGTGAACCTGGACGGCAGCGGCGCGTCCCGCATCGATACCGGCCTGCCGTTTCTCGAGCACATGCTGGAGCAGGTGGCCCGGCACGGGCTCATCGACATCGCCCTCGAGGCCAAGGGCGACCTGCACATCGACGCGCACCACACGGTGGAAGACATCGGCATCACGCTGGGTCAGGCGATCGCCCAGGCGGCGGGCGACCGGAAGGGCATCCGACGCTACGGCCATGCCTACGTGCCGCTCGACGAGGCGCTGTCGCGCGTGGTGATCGATTTCTCCGGGCGTCCCGGCCTGGAATATCACGTGGATTTCCCGCGCTCGCGCGTGGGCGGATTCGACGTGGACCTGGTGCACGAATTTTTCCAGGGATTCTGCAATCATGCCCTGGTGACGCTGCACGTGGATTGTCTGCGCGGCAAGAACGCGCACCACAACGCCGAGACCCTCTTCAAGGCCTTCGGGCGCGCCCTGCGCATGGCGCTGGAGATCGACGCGCGCGCGGCGGGCACGATCCCGTCAACGAAAGGGAGTTTATAATTAGTTCTAACCGCCAAGGGTGAGGCGGGGTTCTCGCGAATGTTCAGTGAACATTCGCGCCGCCGAACGGGTGCAACGGGTTTTGTTGCACCCCGGGCCGCAACATTGCTTTTCTTGGCGTTCTCGGCGGTTTAAAATCATTGATTTTATGAATACGGTCGCGGTGATTGATTACGGGATGGGGAATCTGCGCTCGGTGTGCAAGGCGATCGAGCATGTCGCGCCCGGTGTGCATGTACATCTCACGGCCGCCGCCGCGGATATTCGCCGCGCCGACCGCGTCGTGTTTCCCGGCCAGGGCGCCATCGGTGGTTGCATGGCGGCACTGGAAACCGGCATGCTGCGCGAATCGCTCCTCGAGGCGGTGAAAACCAAACCTTTTCTCGGCATCTGTCTCGGTCTTCAGGCCCTGTATGATTTCAGCGAAGAGGGCGGCGGCACGCCGTGCCTGAGCCTGCTGGCGGGGGCGGTGAAGCGTTTTCCGCCGTCGATGATGGTGGACGCGGCCGGCGGCTTGCCGCTGAAGGTGCCGCACATGGGCTGGAACCAGGTGCGCCAGACCGTCGAACACCCGCTGTGGAACGGCATCCCGCAGGATTCGCGGTTTTATTTCGTGCACAGTTACTATGCCGATTCGGCCGATGCCCATGATATCGCCGGCGAGACGGAGTATGCGCTGCGGTTTACCTCGGCCGCGGCACGTGAGAATATTTTCGCCGTCCAGTTCCACCCGGAAAAAAGCCAGCGTGCCGGCCTGCGCTTGCTGGAGAATTTCGTGTCCTGGGACGGCAGTCATTAAACCGGAATAAATTTCCGATCACATATCCGCCATACTGAAAATCAGGATTCCCCGGAGCATATCGGTGTTAATCATTCCCGCGATCGATATCAAGGACGGCAAGTGCGTGCGCCTGCGCCAGGGGCGCATGAACGAAGCGACGATCTTTTCCGACGATCCCGTGGCCATGGCCAGGCGCTGGGTGGATGTCGGCGCGCGCCGCCTGCACATCGTGGATCTCAACGGGGCGCATGCCGGCAAGCCGGTGAATGCGTCAGCCATCCAGGCGATCCGCTCCGCCTTCCCGGACATGCCGATGCAGGTGGGCGGCGGTATCCGTGACGAGGATACCATCCAGGCCTATCTCGACATGGGCGTGCGTTATGTCATTCTCGGCACCAAGGCGGTGAATGCCCCGCATTTCGTGAGCGACGTGTGCACGGAATTTCCCGGGCACATCATCGTCGGGCTCGATGCCAAGGACGGCAAGGTCGCGATCGACGGCTGGTCCAAGCTCTCCGGGCACGACGTCATCGATCTGGCGAAGAAATATCAGGACGACGGCGTCGAAGCGATCATCTACACCGACATCGGCCGCGACGGCATGATGAGCGGCGTCAATATCGAGGCGACGGTCAAGCTCGCGAACGCGATTTCAATTCCGGTAATCGCCTCCGGCGGTATCACCAACATTGACGACATCCGCCGGCTCTGCGAGGTGGGTGAAGCCGGCATCGTCGGGGCCGTCACCGGCCGCGCGATCTACGAGGGCACGCTCGACTTCGCCGCGGCGCAGAAGCTCGCGGATGAATTGAGTAAATAATATTTCTCACCGCAAAGGCGCAAAGGACGCAAAGAAAAACAAATCGAGAACGACGCTTCGCGTCGATAGATTCATTACTTTATTTTTTAACTTTGCGCTCTTTGCATCTTTGCGGTGAAATTTAAAATCATATGGGCCTTGCGAAACGAATAATCCCCTGCCTCGACGTGGACAACGGACGCGTCGTCAAAGGCGTGCGTTTCGTGGAAATCCGCGACGCCGGCGATCCGGTCGAGATCGCGCGCCGGTATGACGAACAGGGCGCCGATGAAGTAATCTTTCTCGACATCACCGCCAGTTCCGACGACCGCGAGACCATGGTTCACGTGGTCGAGGCGATGGCTTCGCAGGTGTTCATTCCGCTGACTGTCGGCGGCGGCATTCGCAAGGTCGAGGATGTGCGCCGCATGCTCAACGCCGGCGCCGACAAGGTGGCGATCAATACCGCGGCCGTGGCGCGGCCCGAATTCGTGAAGGAGGCCTCGGATCATTTCGGTTCGCAGTGTATCGTGGTGGCGATCGATGCCAAGCAGGTCGGGCCGGACAGGTGGGAAGTGTTCACCCACGGCGGGCGCAAGGCGACCGGATTGGACGCCGTCGCGTGGGCCAGGAAAATGACGGAATACGGCGCGGGGGAAATCCTGTTGACGAGCATGGACCGCGATGGCACGAAAGACGGTTTTGATCTCGCTCTCACGCGCGCGGTGTCCGACGCCGTCAGTATTCCGGTGATCGCTTCCGGCGGGGTCGGCAATCTCGATCATCTCGTGGACGGCGTCCGCCTGGGCCACGCCGATGCCGTGCTCGCGGCCAGCATCTTTCACTTCGGCGAATACACCGTCAGTCAGGCCAAGCAGCGCATGGCCGCGGCCGGGATTGAAGTAAGACTTTAAAAAATTCTCACCGCAAAGGCGCAAAGAAGTAGAAACAGAAATAGCTCTATCTTTCCTGATCCGTTTTAATCCGCTTTTATCCGCGGTTTCATTTATTCCTGAATTAACCTTTGCGCTCTTTGCGTCTTTGCGGTGAAATAGCTGGATTATGGCTACTGACTGGCTCGATGCGGTGAAATGGAACAGCGACGGACTGGTCCCCGCGATTGCGCAGGAGGCCGGCAGCGGCAAGGTGCTGACGCTGGCGTGGATGAACCGCGAGGCGCTGGCGGCGACGGCGCAGGAAGGCCGGGCGGTTTACTGGTCGCGCTCGCGCCGGAAACTGTGGCGCAAGGGCGAGGAGTCGGGGCACGTGCAGGCGGTCAAGGACATCCGTCTCGACTGCGACAACGACGCCGTGTTGCTGGTGGTGGAACAGAAGGGCGGGATCGCCTGCCACACGGGACGCGAGCGCTGTTTCTATCAGCAGCTTCAGGGCGACCGGTGGGTGACGGTCGAACCCGTGATCAAGAGCGAACAGGAAATTTACGGCAGGAAATGACATGTCCGATGTGCTGAACAAGCTGGCCGCGGTGCTGGAGGCGCGCAAGGGTGCCGATCCGCAGAGTTCCTATGTCGCGGGGCTGTACGCCAAGGGACTCGACGCGATCCTGAAAAAGATCGGCGAGGAGGCAACCGAGACGGTGCTCGCGGCGAAAAGCGGCGAGCGGGCCAAGATCGTGCATGAAACGGCGGATTTGTGGTTTCACACGCTGATCATGCTTGCGCAGACCGGGCTTAAGCCGGATGATATCCTGACTGAGTTGGACCGCCGTTTTGGCGTGTCCGGGCTGGACGAGAAGGCCTCGCGCCAGGGACGTTAGCGTAGGTCATCCGCCGGACGAGAACCGTCGAGCGGGTGGTTTCAACATCGGCACGAACGAATATATTCTGGAGAGATTGCAATGGGTACTTTCAGCATCTGGCACTGGATTGTCGTACTGATCATCGTTCTGCTGATTTTCGGCACCAAAAAGTTGCGCAACATGGGCAGCGATCTGGGCGGTGCGATCAAGAACTTCAAGGAGTCGATGAAGGAAGGTGCAGAGAGCCCCGGGCCGGAATCCGGCGAAGACGCGGAGCCCAAGAAAATCACGGGCGAATCCGGGCGTGTGATTGACGCCGAGGTGACTTCCAAGGTCAAGAAGAAAAAGACCTGAGCCGGTTCGCGGCCACGGACGCGCGCGATGTTCGATATCGGTTTCTCGGAGCTGGTGGTGATCGGCCTCATCGCACTGATCGTGCTGGGGCCGAAGCGTTTGCCGGAGGTGGCACGCACGGCGGGCAAGTGGATGGGGCAATTGCGGCGCTTCATCAACAACGTCAAGCAGGACCTCGACCGCGAAATTCATCAGGATGAACTGGCCGAGCTGCGCAAGCTCCGGGAAGAACTTGATAGCACCCGGAACCTGATGCAGAGCACCACGGGCGATCTCATCAAGGGATTCACGGAAACCGCCTCGGCTTCCGCGGCCAACACCATCCATTCAGACGAACCGTCGAAACTGACCGCCCTCATGGACCCGGCGGCGTTTGCCCCGCCTGTAAAGCGCGCGCGCGCCAAATCCGCAAAAAAATCCCGGCCTGGAAGGAAACATGGCGGAACGAAAAGAATCCGACGCCCCTGAAGGCAGCCTCATCTCCCATCTCCTCGAGCTGCGCGACCGCCTGCTCTATGCGGTGATCGCGATTGCCGTGGTGTTCGGGGCATTGCTGCCGTTTACCAGCGACGTGTACACGCTCGTGGCCAAGCCGTTGATCAATGTCCTGCCGGCCGGCGCGACCATGATCGCGACCGAAGTCGCCTCGCCGTTTCTCACCCCCATCAAACTCACGCTGGCAATCGCCATCGTGATCACGATACCTGTCCTGTTGTACCAGCTGTGGGCGTTTGTCGCCCCCGGGTTGTATCGCCATGAACGGCGGCTGGTGTTGCCGCTGCTCGTCTCGAGCACCCTGCTGTTCTACGGCGGCATGGCCTTCGCCTATTTCGTGGTGTTTCCCATGGCTTTCGGATTTTTCGTGCACGCCCTGCCGCCGGGCGTGACGATGATGACCGACATCCGCTCCTACCTCGATTTCGTGTTTTCCATGTTCTTCGCCTTCGGGATTTCCTTCGAAGTCCCGGTGGCGGTGGTGCTGCTCGCGCGCATGGGCGTGATCAACCCCGAGACCCTGGCGCAGAAGCGGGCCTACGTGGTTTTGTGGGCGTTTATCGCCGCGGCCATCCTCACGCCCCCGGATATTTTTTCGCAGTTCTTCCTGGCGGTGCCGATGATCATCCTGTTCGAAATCGGTCTTTTCGTCGCGCACCGCATGAAACGCGCCGCCGATGCCGCGGTGGACGGCGGAAGGCGCAATCTGACCGATGAAGAAATCGAGGCCGAGTTCAAGAAACACGATGAGGCGTTTTCGGATAAGAAATAAGAATGTAGGTTGGGGTGAATGAAATGAACCCCAACAAAACCCGGGACCGGTATATGCTGATACGCTCACGATGATAATCGGAGCAGCGGGGTGTTACGTTGGGGTTCTCAGCGCTCACCCCAACCTACATAGCTATTCCGTCAACGCCGCCCGCGCCGGGCGTTCGATGGCCGTGGCTTCCAGCATCAGCGGTTTGCCGTTGCGTAGCACTTCCAGTTTCACGCGGTTCCCGGGCTTGCGGTTGGAAATCGCGATCAGCGCCTCGCGCGCCTCGGCGATTTTCTTGCCGTCGATCGCGACGATCACATCCCCCGGTTGCAGGCCCGCGCGGTGCGCCGGTCCGCCGCGCACCACGCCGACCACCACCACGCCCCGGGTGTCGTCGAGTTCGAGGGCGCGCGCGATCTGCGGCGTGATCGCCTGCGCCTCGACCCCGAGCCAGCCGCGAACCGGCCGGCCGTGTTGCAGAATTTCCTTCATTACGTCTTCGGCCAGGCTGGTGGGGATGGCGAAGCCGATTCCCTGGTAACCGCCGCTACGGGAAAACATGGCGGTATTGATCCCGACGAGATTGCCCTCGGCGTCGACCAGCGCACCGCCGGAATTGCCGGGATTGATCGCGGCGTCGGTCTGGATGAAGTTCTCAAAAGTATTTATGCCGAGCTTGTTGCGGCCGGTGGCGCTGACAATGCCCATGGTTACGGTCTGTCCCACGCCGAAGGGATTGCCGATGGCCAGCACCACGTCGCCGACGCGCAGATTGTCGGAATGGCCGAGCGTGATGACCGGGAGTTTCTTCAAGTCGATTTTCAGCACCGCGACGTCCGTGTCCGGATCGCTGCCCACCAATTTGGCCTTCGCCATCCGGCCGTCCTGCAGCGAGATCTGGATCGCATCGGCGCCCTGGATGACATGATGGTTGGTGAGGATGAAACCCTGTTCGCTCATGATGACGCCGGAGCCGAGGCTGGTTTCGACGCGCTTGCGCGGCGTGATCAGGTCATCCGCGCCGCCGAAGAACTGGCGAAACACCGGATCGTCGAAGAACGGATGCGGCCGCACCGTCACGACCTTGGCGGTGTTGATGTTGACCACGGCGGACGAGGCCTTGTCCACGGCCGCGGCATAGGAAGACGGGCCGTTCGCCGGGCGTTTCACCGCCGCCGGCGCGGTCTGGCGGAGTTCGACCGTCGGGACCTCGCGCCGGGCGATCTCCGGCCAGAAATAGGTCACGAGGAAGGCGATGGCCAGTCCGAGGACGATCGCCTGGGCTAGGTAGGACAGGGCAGGGCGCAGCCGCATAGTCGACCCGAAAGCTGGAATGATGGGGTGCCGATTCTATCTGAAGAGTCGCCCCGCGTGCTGCGCCAACGGCGACATGGCAGGCGATGGGCGGATTTATGTGAAAAAAATTGCCCGCGTGACTTGATTTAAGCGCTTGACTCAGGCGAATCGTTATATAATCCTATGCGCCGTTTTTCAGGGGCTAGACGGGTTTTACTCGATTAATTGGCTGATTCTTTTCATAAAATTACGCCATTGCGCGTGATTTTTTATTTTTTGCGTTTTAAAGATTGAGGGGGCTACATGAGTGAAGAGGGTGTCAATCCGCGCCGACGGCGTTTACTGGTGATCACCAGCGGACTAGGAATCGTTGGAGCGGCTTTTGCGGCTACCCCCTTTGTCCTCAGCATGATGCCCAGCGCCCGCGCCAAGGCGGCCGGCGCACCGGTCGAGGTTGATATCAGCAAGATCGAGCCGGGTCAGCTGTTGACCGTGGAATGGCGCGGCAAGCCGGTGTGGATCCTGCGCCGTACCCCGGAAATGCTGAAATCCCTTTCCGCGGACACCAAAGTCCTCGCTGACCCGAAATCCGAAGTAACCGATCAGCAGCCAAGCTACGCGCAGAACGAGGCACGTTCGCTCAAGCCCGAGTATCTCGTTCTCGTCGGCATCTGCACCCATTTGGGTTGCGCGCCGGCCCAGCGTTTGCAGGCCGGTGCCGTTTCCGGCCTGGGCGATGAGTGGCCGGGCGGGTTCTTCTGTCCGTGTCACGGCTCCAAGTTCGATTTGGCCGGACGGGTGTACAAGAACGTCCCGGCGCCCACGAACCTGGTGGTCCCCCCGTACAGTTACCTGACCAACACACGCCTTATCATCGGTGTTGATAAGAAAGGAGCCGCGTGATGCAAAAGCTGCTGGCCTGGATCGATGACCGCTTTCCGCTGACCAAGGTCTGGGAAGAGCATCTGGCGAAATACTACGCGCCCCGGAATTTCAACTTCTGGTATTACTTCGGCTCGCTCGCGCTGCTGATGCTGGTGATGCAGATCGTCACCGGCATTTTCCTCACCATGCACTACAAGCCGGACACGGGGCTGGCGTTCGCCTCGGTCGAGTACATCATGCGCGACGTGGAGTGGGGCTGGCTGCTGCGCTACATGCATTCCGTCGGCGCCTCGTTCTTCTTCATCGTGGTGTACCTGCACATGTTCCGCGCCCTGCTCTACGGGTCGCACCGCAATCCGCGCGAGCTCATCTGGCTGGTCGGCATGCTGATCTTCGTAGCGCTCATGGCCGAGGCGTTCATGGGCTATCTGCTGCCGTGGGGCAATATGTCCTACTGGGGCGCGCAGGTGATCCTCTCGCTGTTCGACGCGATTCCGCTGGTTGGCCCGATACTCGCCGAGTGGATGCGCGGCGACTTCGTGGTGTCGGACGCGACCCTGAACCGCTTCTTCGCCTTCCACGTGATCGCGGTGCCGCTGATCCTGGCGGCGCTGGTGTTCGTGCACATCGTGGCGCTGCACAAGGTAGGCTCGAACAACCCCGACGGCGTCGAGATCAAGAAAAAGAAAGGCCCGGACGGTATTCCGCTCGACGGCATTCCGTTTCATCCGTATTACACGGTGAAGGACATCGTCGGCGTGACGGTGTTCCTGATGCTGTTCTCGGCGGTCATCTTCTTCGCGCCGGAACTCGGCGGCTGGTTCCTCGAGCCGGACAATTTCGTGCCGGCCAACAACCTGCTGACGCCGCCGGAAATCGTGCCGCTGTGGTACTTCACGCCGTACTATTCGATCCTGCGCGCGAACACGTTTGCGTTCTTTGGAATCGAGGCCAAGCTTTGGGGCGTGATCTTCATGGGGCTCGCGATCGTGTTCTTCTTCTTCCTCCCGTGGCTGGACCGCTCCCCGGTCAAGTCGATCCGCTATCGCGGCTGGATGTACAAGACGGCGTTGGCGATCTTCGTCGTCGCCTTCCTCACCCTGGGTTATCTTGGAACCCAGCCGGCAGCGGGTCCGAATCTCATCATTGCGCAGGTCTGCACGGTGCTCTATTTTGCATTCTTCGTCCTGATGCCGTTGTATACCAAAATTGACAAGACCAAGCCGGTTCCGGAAAGGGTGACGACGAAATGAAAAAGCTCCTGATCCTTCTTGTTCTTGCCGTCCTGCCGGCCGGTGCGTTCGCCAGTTCGGGCCATGGCCCGAAGCTCGACCCCGTCAATATCGACCTCAGCGACAAGGCCTCGCTGCAAAACGGCGCGCGCATCTTCGTCAACTACTGCCTGTCCTGCCACAGCGCCTCGTACATGCGTTACAACCGCATGGGCCACGACCTGGGCATCAGCGAGGAACTGGTCAAGGAAAACCTCCTGTTCGCCGCGGACAAGGTGGGCGACCTCATGAAGGCGGTGATGCCGCCGGACGACGCCAAGCTGTGGTTCGGCGTGGCGCCGCCCGACCTGTCGCTGATCGCACGGGCGCGCAAACCGGCCTGGGTGTACACCTATCTGCGCAGTTTCTACCGCGACCCCAAGTCGCCCTCCGGGTGGAACAACATCGTGTTCCCGCACGTGGCCATGCCGCACGTGCTCTACGAATGGCAGGGCGACCAGCGGGCCGCATTCAAGAAAGATGCCCACGGTGTCGATGTATTCGAGGGTTTCGAGCTGGAGCGGCCCGGCAGCATGAGCGCGAAGGAATACGACGACGCCATGCGCGACCTGACCAATTTCCTGGTCTATCTCGGCGAGCCGGCCAAACTGGTCCGTTACCAGATAGGCCTGTACGTGTTAATCTTCCTTGCCGTATTCCTGGTATTTGCCTACCTGCTGAAGAAGGAATATTGGAAGGACGTTCACTGATTATTGAGGCGGCATGAATCAATTTGAAGCGCCATGCCCGACAATCCGTTGCGCTGGTCGCGGATAAGTTTTCTTGCCTCCTCAATAATCGGGAAATTTTAATTATTTTGTTATTGATCCGGCGCGACAGACCTCGGCAAGCACACAGAGGCAATTTTTTGTGCCACCTTCGTTTCAAGAACATTCGTACCGGATCAATAACCGGGGCGATACCCGGACAGCGGCAGCCGCTCTCCGGGTGTGACATTGCATAACGGAGACAAAGCGATGACGACGCCCGCAGCGCGCAAGCCAATCATGATGCTTTATTCGGGGATGAGCGATCCCTACAGCCACCGTACGCGCATCGTTCTCTTCGAGAAGGATATCGAGTGCCAGATCGTCGAGGTCGACCTCGCGAAAAAACCGCGTGAACTGGGCGAACTCAATCCCTACAACCAAGTGCCGACCATGGTCGACCGCGACCTGGTGCTGTATGAGTCGAACATCATCAACGAATATCTCGACGAGCGCCTGCCGCATCCGCCGCTGATGCCGGTGGACCCCGTGTCGCGCGCCCGTGCGCGCCTGATGCTGGTGCGTTTCGATCGCGATTGGTACAGCCTGATTCACGACATCACCGGCGGCGACAAGAAGGCGGCCACGCGCGCGCGCCAAGCGCTGCGCGACGGGCTCACGGTGATCTCGCCGATCTTCAAGGAACAGCCGTTTTCCCTCGGCGAGGAGTTTTCGCTGGTGGACTGCTCGCTCGCGCCGCTGCTGTGGCGCCTGGATCGCTGGGACGTCGAGCTTCCGCGTCAGGCGAAACCCATTCTCGATTACGCCGAGCGGATGTTCGCGCGCAAATCCTTCAAGCTCTCGTTGACCGAGGCGGAGAAGGCGATGCGCGCACGCCCCCGGTGAACCGCGCGCCCCGCGTCTCAACACTTCGCGCTGGTGACGGCGCATGACCCCGCTTAAGCTTTACCTGATCCGCGCGGTTTACGACTGGGCGGTGGACAGCGGCTTCACGCCGCAGGTGCTGGTGGACGCCACCGCCGCGGGCGTGAAGGCTCCGCCGGCCTATGTCCAGGACGGCCGCATCGTGCTCAACATCCATCCGCGCGCGGTCGGCCATTTCGAATTCGCCGCCGAGGCGATTCGCTTCTCCGCCCGTTTCGGCGGCCAGAGTCTTCCGGTGGAGGCCCCGTACACTGCCGTGCTCGCCATCTACGCGCGCGAGAATAACCAGGGCATCACGTTCCCGGAACTGCCGGCCGGAGAACAGAAGGAATCCGGCCCCGAAGACAAACCGCCCGACGGCAAACCGCCGGGCAAGGGCCCGAGTCTGCGGATCGTTAAATAGCGCGTGCGATGTCACGTACCGCCAGGGACAGACAGAACATGATCCGGGTAGAGCAGGCCGATATCACGACGCTCAAAGTGGAAGCCATCGTCAACGCCGCGAATGAAACCCTGCTCGGCGGCGGTGGCGTGGACGGCGCGATCCACCGTGCCGCCGGCCCGGAATTACTGGCGAAGTGCCGCACACTCGGCGGTTGTCCCACCGGTGAAGCAAAAATCACGCCCGGTTTCAAACTCCCCGCGAAGTGGGTGATCCACACCGTGGGTCCGGTGTGGCATGGCGGGAAATTCAACGAGCCCACGCTGCTGGCAGGCTGTTACCGCAATTCCCTCGAACTCGCGCATAAGCATGGTGTGAAGACCATTGCGTTTCCGGGCATCAGCACCGGGGTGTACGGTTATCCGAAAGATCAGGCGGCGAAGATCGCGGTCATGATCATGAGGGAGTATGAGAAGAAATT
>JBBTKS010000079.1:0-3921 GCA_038058885.1 Pseudomonadota bacterium | reverse complement strand
GGTGTTCGACCGCGTGCGGGAAAATTTCCGCAAGCTGCGCAAGCACACGGTGCCGCAGATCATCGACAACGCCATCACGCGCACGATCTCGCGTACCATCATCACCCACGGCAGCACCCAGATGGCGGTGCTGGCGATGCTGTTCTTCGGCGGCGAGACGCTGCATTATTTCGCCCTCGCGCTCACCATTGGCATCATGTTCGGCATCTATTCCTCGGCGCTGGTGGCGAGTCCCATTGTCATGTGGCTTGGCGTTTCGCGCGAGGACCTCATGCCGGTGAAGAAGGAAACACTCGAAGACGGCCGTCCCTAGCGCGCTCAAAAAAGATTTTCTACCGACTTCCCCTCTCCCGCTTGCGGGAGGTGAGGCGGATACAGGTAAAGGTCCAGTGGACCTTTACCCCGCCGAACGGGCGTACATGATTCTTGTATGCCCCGGCGGGAACAAGGGGTGAGTGCGGTAGCCCGCCGCCCGCACCAGACGGGAAGTCCTTTCCTTAAAGCCATTTTCCGCAGTCATTATTTTTGCACCAATTTAGTTCAGCGCGTGGCGCGATTCCCGCTGCTGGTGCGGCACGCTCGCACGCGTACCGCGTCGCTGCGCTTAATTGCTTGAAACCGCATTGAATTTTTCATCGCGTATTGTTGGCACACGGGTTGCTATGACTGCTAAGGAAGAAAACCAGTGCACCATGTTTACCGGGAGTCAGGGCGATGCAGCACAACGATAGGGACGAGGCCGTGCCGTCGGGCGTTGAGGAAAAGTCATGTTCACGCAAACCATGATACAGAATCTGGGCGCGCTCAAAGTCGGCTGGTATTGGTTATCGATGATGTTGGCGCGCGGTATCGGCGGAGTCAGGAAACTCAAGCAGGAGAAGTAGAGCAATGCGCTCACGGTGGCTGCAAATCCGTGGCGATCCCTCCGTGCGCCAGTTCGTGTTCGAGCAGGCGCGCGTGCCGAATGAATTCGACAAGCGTCTCGACGAAGTGCTCGCGCGTGTCGAGGTACTGATCCTGGGGCACGGCGTGTTTCACGCCAAGGTGCACTTCTCCACCGGACAGGTGACCCTGTGGCTGCTCAACGATCCGCTGCGTTACCGAGTGCACGTCAAGGAGGAGTTTCTCGACCCGGATCTCTGCCTCGTGTATCCGTGCGTTCCCTATACGGCAGAGGCGCTGGTGCCCACGCCGGAAATCCCGAAAGTCCTGGCCGAATTCAAGCGCCTGCGCATGCAGGATAATCAGATCTATCTGCGCTCGGCCTCCCTCAACGTGGTGAACGGCATGGTCGGACTGAATTTTTCCTGCGACGGCAGTCATTATCTCAACTACGCGGAATTTCTGACCCAGGCCGGTAAACTCTACGTTTGACCTCCATGCATCCGGCGTACGTGGATTTGCCGCGAACGCCATGAAATAATGCCCGCATCCGCGAGCCCAGCGCGGGCTGATCCTGCTACCGGAGAGGAATTGACGATGATTCATGGATTTGCGCGTGCGTTGCTGGGGCTTTCCCTTCCTTTTATTCTTTTGATTCCCGGTTGTTCGAAAACATTCGTTTACCCCGAGGATGAACGATCGCAGGCGGAGCCGGTGCGCTCGGCCGACTGGATCGCGGTTTTGCCGGAAGGTGAAATCCGCCGTCAGGTCGTGCTGGGATGCACTCCCTGCCATCAGATCGGACCGCCGGTGGCGTACCGCAAGACGCTCGAAGAGTGGCGCGAGGTCATCGCCCGCATGAAAAAGATCGATGACGACCTGGATCTTTCTCTCATCCGGCTCGATGCCGAGGAACTCGCGCAATGGCTGGTGGCGAACGCCAAATCGCCCAAGCATGGGCGTTATATCGCGACCGCGAAGGCCGATATCCGCGAATATCAGGTTGGCGTCAAGACCGGTTTCTATCACGACATGGCGGTGAGCGCGGGACGCGCATGGATCGCGGATTATTTCGGCAACAAGCTCTACGGCGTGGATATCGACACGGGCGCGGTGGAAAGCTTCGATCTTCCAGTCAACGTTGCGCCGGGCAGGCCCGGCGGCGCGCACCAGATCGACACCACGCGCGACGGCATGGTCTGGATCACCTTCACCAAGGCGGAGCAAGTGATCCGCTTCGATCCGGGCACGAAGGAATTCAAGGTTTACTCGGGATTCGAGAAGGGCGGCAATGTCCAGTATTTCGTGGTGGATGCCGATCGGTATATTTACGAAGACAAGGATGGCGGCATCTGGATGACACATTTCTCGCGCGTCATGCTGAGCCGTCTGGACCCGAAGACGGGCGAGATCAAGGTGTATCGGACCGCGCCGCATCCGCGCTTGACTGAAAAGGGCGTGCACCTGTACGCCGCCGTGGCCGACAGCCGGGGACGGTTGTGGTTCACCGAGACCCACGGTAACCGCTTCGGCATGCTCGACCCGCGCACCGGCGAGGTGACGGTGAAAGACATGCCGGAGAAATGGGTCGGGCCCAAGCGGCTGGCCATCGACAAGGACGACGTGCTGTGGATACCGGAACTGGCGACCGGGAAGATCACGGTGTACGACACGCGCCAGGATAAGGTCGTAGACCGGCTCACGCTGCCGATTTCCGGCGATTTTCCCTACGGCATACGCCGCAATCGTTATACCGGCGATTTCTGGATCACCGGTTCGGGTTCCGACAGTCTTTACCGGCTGAACCCGAAGACCAAGGCGATAACGGTATACCGCCTGCCGCGGCGCGGTGCGTACACGCGCACCGTGAGCTTTACCGACAACGGCGATATCTGGACGAACTACGCCTCGTTTCCGAACGCGCACACCCAGGTTCCGTTCGACTCCGGAGTCGTGGTGCGTCTGCGACCGCGGTCGCAATAACAAGACCGCCGGGCCGGCTACGTTTCCAGGGTTTCATTTTCCGTGCACGGCGCACCCATGCATCGCCGGTCATAATCGTATATCCTAGGCCGCTTTTCAGGCCGCTTATCTTCCATTGTCGAACGGGCAGGGCGGCACTCAACAGCCAGGAGCAAGGGTTTTAATGTTTACGAAAGACATGACCATCAAGGGGTTTGACGATGAGCTGTGGAACGCCATCCAGAACGAGTCCCGCCGCCAGGAAGATCACATCGAGCTGATCGCCTCCGAAAACTATGCCAGCCCCCGGGTGTTGCAGGCCCAGGGTTCGCAGCTCACCAACAAGTACGCCGAAGGTTATCCGGGCAAACGCTACTACGGCGGATGCGAGTACGTCGACGTCGCCGAGCGCCTGGCCATCGAACGCGCGAAGCAATTGTTCGGCGCGGCCTATGCCAACGTGCAGCCGCATTCCGGTTCGCAGGCGAACGCCGCGGTGTACATGGCCCTGCTCAATCCCGGCGACACCATTCTCGGCATGAGCCTCGCGCATGGCGGGCATCTCACGCACGGCGCCAAAGTGAATTTCTCCGGCAAGATCTACCACGCCGTGCAATATGGTCTGAGCGACAAGACCGAGGAAATCGACTACGAGCAGGTCGAGCGCCTTGCCAACGAACACAAGCCGAAAATGATCGTGGCGGGTTTCTCCGCCTATTCGCGTGTCGTCGACTGGGCGCGCTTCCGCCGCATCGCGGACAGTGTCGGTGCCTACCTGTTTGTCGATATGGCACATGTTGCCGGACTGGTCGCCGCGGGTATTTATCCGAATCCGGTTGCAATCGCCGATGTCACCACGACCACGACACACAAGACTTTGCGTGGACCGCGCGGCGGAATAATCCTGGCGAAGGCCAATCCCGAGATCGAGAAAAAGCTCAATTCGACGATCTTCCCCGGAACGCAGGGGGGGCCCTTGATGCACGTGATCGCCGCCAAGGCGGTGGCATTCAAGGAGGCGCTTGCGCCCGAATTCAAGGCCTATCAGCAGCAGGTTTTGACCAACGCGCGCGCCAT
>JBBTKS010000078.1:0-1964 GCA_038058885.1 Pseudomonadota bacterium | reverse complement strand
AACCCGTCCGACGGCGGCTGATTTGCCAAGCCGCGCCATTCCTTGTAACCTGCCGGCGCATATTCAATCCAGGTGCAACAGGACCATCCAAGCGATGGCCTGTCGTCTGCATACCGCGCTGGCAGGGCAAGGACATGAGCGACGATCCAACCAATCCCCTCGAGAGCAAGGAATTCCAGATTCTGAAAGTCATGAAGCTGGTGCTTACCGATGTCGTGAAGGACACCGCCACCCAGCCGGGCCTGAAGCACCCCTTGTCCGACCGGACCATCGAAAGCATACGCCAGTGCCTCAAGCTGGTTTCCGCGCGCGAGCGTGAACTGATCGAGGACGCCGGCAAAAGCATGGACATGCGCCCCCACTACGTGGATGAGCCGAAGAAGAATGTCGTGGTGCCGATTACCAAGATCAACCGCAATACCAAGACAGATCCGGAAAAAAAGTAATGTAGGTTGGGTTGAGGGAACGAAACCCAACAAACATATTTCACCCCGTTGGGTTTCGCTGGCGCTCAACCCAACCTACATGTGTTCTGTTACCTGTTTGGACTGTGCCGGTGTGAAGTTGTCCCCGTTTGCGGCGGCGCGATCTTGCGCAGCACCGCGTACTGTTGCAGCACTGGATTCACCACCGGTTCGAGCTTGCGGCGCAGCAAGGTTCCGCTCGCGGTGGTGACGGCGATGATGGGCGTGACCAGCCGTTCGCCGGTATGCGCCAGTGTGAGCATGGCGCCGATTTCGTTCCTCAGTTCCGGCACGCCTTCCAGCAAGGTCTCGAGTTCATCGCGCGCAGAGGCCATCAGCGTTTCCGTGCATTTCAACGCCGCGTCGATTTCCCCGGCCGGCTCTGCGCCGCCGCGTGCCGGCCTGAAGTAATTCCCGATGATGTCCATCAGCGCCGCGACGGTGTATTTGTCCACCGGATGTTGCAACTGCGTTTCGGAGACGGCGAGAAAGGTCTGGCCCGGAGCATCGAGCAACTTCGCCAGAAACGCAGCGAGCGCGTTGCCGTGTTCGACGAGCACGGCCAGCCGGTCGCGGTAAGCGGCGTAGTCAGAGCGCGCCGGCAGCGGCTGGGGGAGGTCGTCCGGCACGGCGTCGAGGAACCCGATGTGGTAGACGTTGCGGTGCGTGCCGAGACGGAAGATGCGCCCGCGGGCTTCGGTGTCGATCAGACCGGACTGAAGGATCAGCCGCACGGTAGCGATGACCGTCAGCGGTTCGGTTTCAAACGGCAGGTGTTCCACCAGATAGGCGGCGAGTTCCTGGCCCATCCTGCCTTTGACCACGACATCCTTTTCGAGCAGGCGGCGCGCGATGTCGGCGGTCGGCATGGCCCACCAGGCGCGGCGCGCGAGATCGTCGCTCAACCCTGCCGCGCCGGCGACGGCGATCACGGCCTCGGGTTCGCCGAGCAGCAGCAACTTGTCGAGCTGCGCCTCGCGCGCCTGACCCATGCGCGTCCAGCGTTGCAGGAACACCGGATAGCCGCCGGGCGAACCGAGTACGTGGCTCGAGAGCATCTCGCGCACCAGCCGCAGGTATTTCTCCGGGCGGCAGTTGGGACTGAGCGGAATGCGCGCCTCGTTGCCGCGCGCAAGGCCGTAGACCGTCATGTGCTGCTCGTCGATGCGGATCGCCTCGATGTCGTTGGCGAGGAGGACGTTCAGGCGCAGCAGGTCTTCGCTGGAGAGTTGCATGGGGCAGAACGGACAAGATTAACGGAATTGGTCTTTCAGGGATTTGGTGTAGGGGCGCGATTCATCGCGCCCACGGGCGGGATAAATCCCGCCCCTACAAAACATCTCATTGCCGGACTCGGCAGCCATTGCTGATCCTGTGTTACATCAGTTTAACTGAATCCGCTGTCCCCAGGGCACCTTCTCCTTGCCCTTGACCAGCCACAGTACGGGATAGGACGGCTCGTTCTTGGGAAATTCGCCTTGGGCGTCGGTGAAGTAAATC
>JBBTKS010000077.1:0-8689 GCA_038058885.1 Pseudomonadota bacterium | reverse complement strand
GTAGTCGCAAAGGCACTTAACGTGCCTTTGCGCCGGCGAACGGGTGCAGCGAAGTGAGCTGCACCCCGGGCTGAAAGCCGGAGTAGTCGCAAAGGCACTTAACGTGCCTTTGCGCCGGCGAACGCCCGCGCAGGGGTGAGGCGGAGAATTCGCAAACGTCCAGTGGACGTTTGTGCCGCCGAACGGATGCAGCTGATTTTTGCTGCAGCCCGGGCAGCAAGCGGGCCGGGGTTTATCGAAGACCCATTGGCCACGCCAGGGATGGCTGGAACAAATATGACAACGGCAAGAGAGCAAATGATGCAGCTGAATACGATGAAACCGGGCCGTGGCGCCAAAACGGCGGCCAAGCGCCTGGGACGCGGTGGCGGTTCAGGTCTGGGCAAGACCTCCGGCAAGGGCCACAAGGGCCAGTCGGCGCGTGCCGGCGGTTATCACAAGGTCGGTTTCGAGGGCGGCCAGATGCCGATACAGCGGCGTCTGCCGAAGCGCGGTTTCCGCTCGGCCATGAAGGTGAAGGGATTGACCGCGGAAGTGCGGCTGTACGAACTGGGCAAGGTCGAAGAAGCGGTTATCGATCTGGCGGCGCTCAAGAAGGCGAACATCGTTTCGCCGCAGGCGGAGCGTGCCAAGATTTATCTTTCCGGTTCGCTTGAGAAGCCGGTGGTGTTGCGTGGGATCCTGTTGACCAAGGGCGCGCGCGAAGCGGTACTGAAAGCCGGCGGGAAGGTCGAGGACTGAGATTATGAAGCCCTGCTTCGATGAGTAGTCCGGCTGGAACTTTCGGCGGTCTCGCGGGCCTGGGCAAGCTCACGGACCTGCGACAGCGGATTTTTTTCGTTCTGGGCGCATTGATCGTGTATCGCATCGGGACATATATCCCGGTGCCAGGCATCAACCCGGCGGCGCTGGCCCAGATGTTCGAGGGCACGCAGAATTCCATCGTCGGTTTGTTTAATATGTTTTCCGGCGGCGCGTTGGAGCGGTTTTCGCTGTTCGCGCTGGGGATCATGCCGTACATCTCGTCGTCCATCATCATGCAGCTGATGACGTCGGTGATACCGAGTCTGGAGCAGCTGAAAAAGGAAGGCGAGAGCGGGCGGCGCAAGATTACGCAGTACACCCGTTACGGCACGGTGGTGCTGGCCACCTTCCAGGCGCTGGGTATCGCCATCGCGCTGGAGAGCCAGACGGCGGCCGGCATGCCGGTGGTGATCGTCTCGGGCATCGGTTTCAAGCTGATTACGGTGATTTCACTCGTGAGCGGCACGATGTTCCTGATGTGGCTCGGAGAGCAGATTACCGAACGCGGCATCGGCAACGGCATATCGATCATTATTTTCGCCGGCATCGTCGCCGGGCTGCCGGGGGCGATTGTGCATACGCTGGATCTCGCGAGCCGCGGCACGTTCCAGCCGTTGTTCGTGCTGGTGCTGTTTGCGATCACGCTGGGAGTTACCGCCTTCGTGGTGTTTGTCGAGCGCGGTCAGCGACGTATTACGGTGAACTACGCCAAACGTCAGCAGGGGCGGCGGGTGATGGCCGGACAGACGAGCCATTTGCCGCTGAAGGTCAACATGGCGGGCGTCATTCCGCCGATCTTCGCCTCGAGCATTATCCTGTTACCGGCCACGGTGGTGAGCTGGTTCGGGCAGGCGGAGGGCATGGACTGGTTGCGTAACATCGCCACCACCATGTCGCCGGGACAACCGATTTACGTTATTTTGTATGCGTCGGCGATTATCTTTTTCTGTTTCTTTTATACCGCCCTGGTGTTCAATCCCAAGGAGACGGCGGAGAACCTGAAGAAGTCCGGGGCGTTCATCCCGGGCATACGGCCGGGCGACCAGACGGCCAGCTACATCGATGGCGTGATGTCGCGGCTGACCCTGGGCGGCGCGATCTACGTGACGCTGGTGTGTCTGCTGCCGGAGTTTCTGATCGTGAAGTGGAACGTGCCGTTTTATTTCGGCGGTACCTCGCTGCTGATCGTGGTGGTGGTGTGCATGGATTTCATGGCCCAGGTGCAGGCCCGGTTGATGTCGCACCAGTACGAGAGCCTGTTGAAAAAGGCCAATCTGACCGGTGGCATGGGGTTGCCGCGCTAACCGCGCGGTTTGAGGGTATCAGGAGAAAGACGATGAAAGTAAGGGCGTCCGTCAAGAAAATGTGCCGTAACTGCAAGATTGTGCGGCGCAAACGCGTGGTGCGGGTGATCTGTTCCGATCCGACCCATAAACAACGTCAAGGCTAGAAACCTTGCAAATAGGTTGATTTTTACCAGACGAATCAGTACCCTTGCGCGTTTTCCCGCGCCGGGGCGCAGCAGGAGAGAGAAGCGAAATGGCCCGTATTGCAGGTATCAATCTTCCGAACCAGAAACACATCTGGGTCGCTTTGACGTCGATCTTCGGGATCGGCAATACGCGCGCGCGCGACGTTTGCACCGCTTCGGGCGTGTCGCCGGTCGCCAAGGTGAAGGATCTGACCGACGCGGAAGTCGACAAAATCCGCATCGAGGTGGCGAAGTTCACGGTGGAGGGCGATTTGCGCCGCACCGTGTCAATGAACATCAAGCGGCTGATGGATCTCGGCACCTACCGGGGCATGCGCCACCGCCGCGGTTTGCCGGTGCGCGGTCAACGGACCAAAACCAACGCCCGCACCCGCAAGGGTCCGCGCAAGAGCGTCATCCGCGGCACGGGCAAGCCGACCACCGAATAGCACACCGGAATACTGAATAATGGCTACCGATAAAACCGCCGCACCTGAATCCGCCGCCGCACCGGCCAAGGCCAAGAAGCGCGTCAAGAAGAGCGTTTCCGAGGGCGTGGCCCATATTCATGCTTCGTTCAACAATACCATCGTCTCGATCAGCGATCGTCAGGGCAACGTGCTTTCCTGGGCGACCTGCGGCAACACCGGTTTCAAGGGTTCGCGCAAGAGCACGCCGTTTGCCGCGCAGATGGCGGCCGACAAGGCGGGTCGCGGAGCCCAGGAATACGGCGTGCGCTCGATCGAGGTGCGCGTGAAAGGTCCGGGACCGGGACGCGAGTCGGCGGTGCGCGCGTTGCACGCTTTAGGATTTGAGATTGCCAATATCATCGACGTGACGCCGATGCCCCATAACGGGTGCCGTCCGGCCAAGCGACGTCGCGTTTAAGTTCATTACGGAGAGAACCAGTCAGTGGCGCGTTATACCGATTCCAAGTGTCGTCAATGCCGTCGTGAAGGCGGCAAGCTGTTCCTGAAGGGCGAGAAGTGCTTCACCGAGAAGTGTCCGGTGGACAAGCGCGCCTATCCTCCCGGCCAGCACGGCCAGCAGAAGAGCCGCCTGTCCGATTACGGCAAGCAGCTGCGCGAGAAGCAGAAGCTGCGCCGCATCTATGGCGTGCTCGAGCGCCAGTTCAAGAACTACTACCAGGAAGCCGCGCGCCATAAAGGCTCGACCGGCGAGGACTTGCTGAAGATGCTGGAATCGCGCCTGGACAACGTCGTCTACCGCATGGGTTTCGGCATTTCGCGCTCCGAGTCGAGGCAGCTCGTGCGTCACAACGCCGTGCTCGTCAACGGCAAGCGCGTGAACATACCTTCCTATCAGGTCCGGCCGAACGATCTGATCGAGATTGCCACGTCGTCGCGCGAGCAGTTGCGCATCAAGGCCTCGCTCGAAGCGGCGGGACAGCGCGGCATTCCGGAGTGGCTGGACGTGGACGTCAAGGCCATGAAGGGCACGTTCAAGACCGTGCCCGAGCGCAACGATTTGCCATCGGAGATCAATGAAAGTCTCGTCGTGGCGCTTTATTCGAAGTAACGTAATCAGTATCTAGCGAGGACGCCCTCATGCAGAGTTCTGCAACCGAATTTCTGAAGCCGCGTCTGGTGGATGTTCAGACGCTTTCCTCCACGCACGCGAAAATCACGCTCGAGCCGCTCGAACGCGGTTTCGGCTATACGCTCGGCAATGCGCTGCGGCGTATTCTGCTGTCCTCGATGCCGGGCAGCGCGATCACCGAGGTGAAGATCGAGGGCGTGCTGCACGAATATTCCACCCTGGAAGGCGTGCAGGAGGACGTGATCGAAATCCTGCTCAATCTCAAGACGGTCGCGCTGCGCATGCACGGCCGCCAGGAAGTGACGCTGAAGCTCTCCAAGAAGGGACCGGGCGCGGTCACGGCCGGCGACATCCAGCTGGAACACGACGTGGAAGTGGTCGATCCCAGGCACCTGATCGCCACCCTCACCAAGGAAGCGACGCTCAGCATGGAGCTCAAGGTCAATCGTGGCCGCGGTTATCAGCCGGTAACGGTGCGCACCGGCGAGCCGGGCCGGTCCATCGGCACCATGCAGCTCGATGCTTCCTACAGCCCGATTCGCCGCGTGGCCTATACGGTCGAGAACGCGCGCGTGGAGCAGCGTACCGACCTCGACAAGCTGGTGCTGGATATTGAAACCAACGGCGCCATCAACCCGGAAGAAGCGGTGCGGCGCGCGGCCAACATCCTCCAGGATCAGATCTCCATTTTCGTCGAACTCAAGAGCCCCGAGGCCATATCGGAAGAGAAGAAAGAGCCCGAGATGGACCCGCTGCTGCTGCGTCCGGTGGACGATCTCGAGCTGACCGTGCGCTCGGCCAATTGCCTCAAGGCGGAAAACATTTTTTACATCGGCGACCTCATACAGCGCAGCGAGTTCGAGCTGCTCAAGACGCCGAATCTCGGCAAGAAATCCCTCACCGAGATCAAGGACGTTCTGGCCCAGCACGGACTGTCGCTGGGCATGAAGCTCGAGAACTGGCCGCCGACCTCCCTCAAGGAGAGAGAGAAGACCCCGGAGCAACAGGGCTCCGGCATCTGAGAAATAAAAAGGCTTAAACCATGCGCCACCACAAAAGCGGCCGTAAACTCAACCGCACCAGCAGTCACCGCGAGGCGATGTTCCGCAACATGGCGGTTTCGCTGCTGCGTCACGAACAGCTGGCAACCACGCTCCCCAAGGCGAAAGAATTGCGGCGCGTGGCCGAGCCGCTGATCACGCTGGCCAAGAGCGCGACGCTGGCCAATCGCCGGCTGGCTTATTCACGGCTGCGTGACCGCGAGATGGTGGGAAAATTGTTCGACGATATCGGCGTGCGATTCAAGGACCGTCCGGGCGGCTATCTCAGAATCCTCAAGACCGGCTATCGCCGTGGCGATTCCGCGCCCATGGCGCTGGTGCAGTTGACCGAACGTCAGGCCGTCTCCACGGCGGCGGAGCCGGCGGTTGAAACGGCGCCCGCGGCCGAAGGCAAGGCCAGGAAGGTCAAGAAAGCCAAGGCAGCGCCCAGGAAAAAATCCGCCACACGCAAAAAAACGGCGGCCAAAGCCAAAGCGGAATAGCGCCGGTTCGATCGAGCCTGTATCAAAAGCCGGGCCTGCGCCCGGCTTTTTTGTTTGATGTTTGTGAATGACAATGAGGCATGCAGGCCATGATTGTCCTTTTTACCGATTTCGGTCTCACCGATCCCTACCTCGGGCAGCTGCATGCGGTGTTCGCGCGCGAGGCGCCGGGCGTGCCGGTCATCGACCTGTTTCATGCCGTTCCTGATTTCAATATCCGCGCCGCCGCCTATTTGCTGCCGGCCTATATCCACGAGTTTCCGCCGGGCACGGTTTTTATGTGTGTCGTGGACCCGGGCGTGGGCGGCGCGCGCCGGCCGCTCATGCTCAAGGCCGACGGGCGCTGGTATGTCGGCCCGGACAACGGACTGCTTGAGATGGTGAAGCGCCGTGCCGGTGAATGCGATTGCCGCGTGATCCGCTGGCGGCCGCCGCGACTGTCCGCCAGTTTCCACGGACGCGACCTGTTTGCGCCGGTGGCGGCGCGACTGGCGCGCGGCGAGATGCCGGATTCCGAGCCGGTCGGCTATTTCCCCGACCGCCGGTCCAGCGAGTCGACACGGGTGCGCGGCGAAACGCAGGAATCCGAGCCAACGACTCAGGCGCCTCGCCCGGGAGAGTCCTGGCCGGACGATCTGGCTGAAATCCTGTATGTTGACCATTACGGAAATTGCGTTACCGGGCAGCGCGCGGCGACGATGCGCCCGGAGCAGGTACTTCGGGCCGGCGGGGAGGCGGTGAATTATGCGCGGATCTTTTCGGAAGTACCGCCGGGCGCGGTCTTCTGGTACGAGAACGCCAACGGGCTGGTCGAGATCGCCGTCAACCGCGGCAGCGCCGCCGCGCGGCTTGGTCTGAAATCCGGCGATCCCATCGTGATTCTGGAGAAATGAGCCTCGAATGAAGGACTGGAGCCTGCAGAAACGGGCGCTGTTCATGGTGCTGGCACCGCTCACGGTGGCGGTGTTGCTGTTGGCGCTGCAGCAATTCACCAATGCGCGCATCCAGGACCTCGAACAGGCGCTGCATGACCGCGGGCAGGCGCTCGCCGCGCGTCTGGCATCGACTTGCGAAGACGCCGTTTCCACCCGCGACCGGAAAAAATTGGCGGAGTTGCTTCAACCGGCCTTGAAGGAAAAGAATGTGCTGTCCGTGACAGTGACAGACATGGGAGGCAACATTCTCGCGCGCGCCGCCGTCGACGAGAAGGACAAGGGCCCCGTCACGGACGGCGCACGCTACAAATTCCTCGCACCCATCTATCGTGCCGAATCGCCCGCGCGCGCCGCGCCGCGACCGGCCGACGCGGCGGAACCGCGCAAGCAGGTCGGGTGGGTTTCGGTGTCGCTTTCCCGCGCCGCGCTGCAGACGGAGCAGAACCGGATATTGTTCCAGAGCCTGTTCATGGTCGGCCTCGGCCTGGTGGTGACCGTGGTGTTTGCATTGCGCATGGCGCGCACCGTGACACGGCCGGTGCTGTCGCTCACCCGGGCGGTGGACAAGATCAAGAACGGCCAGCTCGATTATCGCGTCGCCACTCAGTCGGGCGGAGAAGTCGGCCGGCTCGAGGACGGCATCAACGCCATGGCCGCCGCCCTGCAGGAGGCGCGGGACAAGGAGAAAAAGCGCTCGGAGGACGCGCTGTTTCTGGAAAAGGTGCGCGCCCAGGTCACGCTCGAATCCATCGGCGACGGTGTCATCACCACCGACGCCGAGGGCCGGATCGTGTACATGAATCCGGTGGCCGAGCAGTTCACGGAATGGAAAGGCGACGCCGCGCGCGGCAAGCCGCTTTCCGAAGTGTTCAAGATTTTTGACGAGGATTCCAACCGGCTCGAAGAGTACCCCATCCATTATTGCCTCCAGGAGGGCCGCATCATCCGCCACGACAGCCATCATCTGCTGATGAGCCACGAGGGCGGGAAGATCGAAGTCCAGGACTCCGCGGCGCCTATTCGTGACCGCGACGGCGCCATTCTCGGCGCCGTCGTGGTGTTCCATGACGTCACCGAGATCCAGAGCATGGCGCGCCGGATGGCATTTCTGGCGAGCCACGATCCGCTCACGGGACTGCTCAACCGGCGCGAGTTCGAGACGCGCCTGAATCAGGTTCTCGAAAGCGCCCAGGCCGGGCAGCGCGAGCACGCGCTGCTGTATCTCGATCTCGATCAGTTCAAGATCGTCAACGACACCTGCGGGCATATCGCGGGCGATGAGCTCCTGAAACAGCTGGCGAACCACATGCAGAAGGAAATCCGCGCCAGCGACGTGCTCGCGCGCCTGGGCGGGGACGAGTTCGGGGTGGTGCTGGCGGATTGCTCCGTCGACAAGGCCAAGCAGATTGCCGAGCTGCTGCGCCAGTCGGTCAAGGATTTCCGCTTTTTGTGGGAGAGCCGCACGTTCGAAATCGGCGTTTCCATCGGCCTCGTGCCGATTTCGCGCGACAGCGGCGGGATAACGGAGGTGCTGAGCGCCGCCGATTCCGCCTGTTACGTGGCCAAGGACCACGGGCGCAACCGCATCCATATCTACCAGCCGGGCGATCGCGCCATGGCCCAGCGCCGCGGCGAGATGCAATGGGTGCACCGGCTGCGGCAGGGGCTCGAAAACAACAGTTTCGATCTGTATTGCCAGGCGATCGTCCCGCTGAGCGAGGAAGCATCCCCGTCCGCGCGGTTTTACGAAATCCTGGTGCGCGTCCAGGACGAGGACCTGGTGCTGCCCGCGGCATTCATTCCGGCCGCCGAGCGTTATCATCTCATGCCGTCGATCGACCGCTGGGTGATCAGGACCGTGTTCTCGATGCTGGAAGAACATCAGGCGCGCAGCGGCGCCGGCGAACCCGCCGGCAGCGCCCGCTTCGCGATCAACCTGTCCGGCCAGTCCCTGGGCGATGAAAAATTTCTGGAGTTCGTCATGCAGCAGTTCGCCCAGCACCGCATCAGTCCCGCGAGCATCTGCTTCGAAATCACCGAAACCGCGGCCATCGCCAACCTGGCGCGCGCGCGCGATTTCATCGCGCGCTTCAAGAGCATGGGCTGCCGTTTCGCGCTCGATGATTTCGGCTCCGGCCTGTCTTCCTTTGGCTACCTCAAGAGCCTGTCGGTGGATTACCTCAAAATCGCGGGCGATTTTATCGAGGGCATGGTCGAAGACCCCGTCGACCACGCGATGGTGGAGGCCATCAACCAGATCGGGCATGTCATGGGGCTGACTACCATCGCCGAATCGGTGGAGAACGCCCCGATCCTGAACAGCATCCGCGAGATGGGAGTGGACTACGCGCAGGGCCTGGGGATCGACACCCCGAA
>JBBTKS010000076.1:0-1361 GCA_038058885.1 Pseudomonadota bacterium | reverse complement strand
CCGCGCTGGCAGGTTACAAGGAATGGCGCGGCTTGGCAAATCAGCCGCCGTCGGACGGGTTCGTGGCGATGGTGATGTAGCGATATTTGGGCCGGTACTGGCGCTGATAGCTCAGCACCTTCTTGACGTAGTTCTGCGTTTCCTCGTAAGGCGGAATGCCGCGGTACTGTTTCACCGCGTTCTCGCCGGCGTTGTAGGCCGCGATCACGAGAATCGGTTTGTTGCCGAAGGTATCGAACAGGTATTTCAGATGCTGCACCGCGGCGTGGACGTTCTCTACCGGATTGTAAATGTCAGTAACACCGTAACGGCCGGCGGTGGACGGCATCATCTGCATCAACCCGCGCGCGCCCTTGTTCGACACGGCGTAGGGGTTGAACGCAGACTCCACCGTCATGATCGCCTTGACGAGCGCGAACTCCACGCCGTATTCGTCGGCATAACGCCGAATCAGCCGGTCGTAGGTGGATGCCTCTTCGCGGAACACCGGACTGTTCTTTTGCGCCGCGAGTTTGCCGGCGCCCTTCACGTCCGGCGCCACACGCACCACGCGCGAATGTTTGGAATTGATCGGATGATCGGTAATCACGCGCGTGCCGTCCGGCATCTCGTAAACGTACACCTCGGCCCGCGCCATGCCGAAAACGGCAAACAGCATGAACAGCCCGAGGGCTGCCACGCTCTGGCGGGTTGATGGCAGTCTGATGTTCCGCATCCTTTAGAATTTTCCGTTTAAATCTGGGGAGATAGCGTGCAACTCCCGTGCCTGAGGCGGGTTTTTAAGGGAGCGGCTAACTGCTTGCCGCTTCGGGGATTTTTGTTGCCCCATCGCGTGTGAACGTCCCGAAACCGGGCCAAGCGGCGGAATACGGCAGAAATTTGCCGCGGAACGCCCCGAAACGGGGCGCTACATGTCCAGGAGTTCGGTGTCCTCGTGCGAGTACGGCGGGGAACTGCAGCACAGAATCTTCAATTCGGTCGCGCCGGTATTGTCCACCCGGTGCGGCGTCCCGGGCAGAATGCAGATCGTGTCGCCCGGATTGATGGCAAAGATCTCATCGCCCCGCACCATCCTGCCTTCGCCGGCGGTGACGTAATAAATCTCCTCGCTGCGATGATGCTTGTGCAAATGCGTTCCCTTCCCCACCGCCACGATCGCTTCCGCCAGGCTCTGGTTCGCATTGCCATGGACTGAAGGGTGCATCAGCTCGCGGATGATCGAGCCGTCCTTGGTGGTGAAGGGTTTGACACTGGCGTAGCGGCTCTTGTGCATTCGGTTATATTAACCGAAGCTTCGATGGCAAAGTAGCGTGCGCTGCGCGCACGAACCATCGTCGCCCCCACGAAGACGGCCCTAATTC
>JBBTKS010000075.1:0-11793 GCA_038058885.1 Pseudomonadota bacterium | reverse complement strand
GGCCAGGGTGTTTCTCAGGAAGGTACGGCGGGGGTGTTGGGTCACGGGGTCCTCCGAATATATTTTATCAAGCGTAAATTGGTTCGCGAATTATTCAAAATCTGGAACAGGCTACAACGACAAAACAAATTCCACGACTTTGTCGATTTCATCCGGAGTCAGGATCTGATGCCGTCCAAACGGCGGCATGATCGTCTGCGGATTGAGCTTGGAAGCATCGTGGATTTGTTCGCGCAGTTTGGCCTTGTCCGGCCAGCGTTGCGCCACGTTCTCCAGTTTGGTGGCGATGTCGCCCGACGTGGTTCCGGCAATCTGATGACAAGCCATGCAATTGCCTTTGGCACGGTCAATGACGACACAGCCGCCTTGCGTGATGGCATCCTTGGGCGGGTTGTCCTTGTCATTGCACGTCTTGGCGTCCGGTGCCTGTCCTCCCGCTTGTACGGCGGGGGCATTCAGCAGCACCCCCAGTCCCAGCAGCACCGTGGCGGCGCCGGTTATGACGATGTGAACGGTTTTCCGCATTGCTCCTCCTGCTTGTTTCCTGTTGAATGAAGCGACCGCTGATTATCATTGAGGCGGCACAAATAATTTGGACATGTTCGATCGGTTGGTTCTACCATGGCCTTGGATCGAAGTCGTCTTGCCGCCTCAATAATCTCGCCGGTTCTGCATGGGTCCGTACAAACACGAAAGTGACGTTTCCTTCATGCCAGCCATGAGAGACAAAAGTAGAGTAACCATCTTGCCAAGAATGGCAAGCCCCTATTTTTGGGCGCCGACGCTATATAAGCATCTGTTAATGTACGCCCGCCCACAAGTATCGGGACCAAATTCAAGCGCCGTCATGACTGGCAGTGAGACGCGATAACCCTGACGGATATTCCAAGATGGTAGAACCGGTGTCGGATTATTTCCCCTGATAGGCCGCCATTTCTTCCTTGATCGCCGCTATCCGGGCCTCGAGACTGGATTGCAGATAGAAATTGTCACCGGCATAGCGGGTCGCGAGCTGTAGCTGTTGAATCGCGGCATTGGGATTGCCGCTGAAATAATGGTGTTCCGCGAGGGCCTTATGGGACTCGTAGGATGATCCCATGCCGCCGGCGGCTTGGGCCAGCATCTGGTACAACAACGGGCTCTCCGGACGCTGCTGCAGTGCCGTTTTGAGCAAATCCCTGGCCTGCCGGTAGCGGTTGGTTTTCAACAGCGCGCTGGCGTAATACTGCACCAATGCCGCATGGGAGGACGATTTGGCATAGGCATCGGCGTAAATGCCGAGCGCCTGCTTGTAGTGTTCCATGGCCATCTCGGTTTCCGCCTCGAGGATGCGATAAGAGGGTTTGTCCGGCTGGCGCTCGATGAGTTTCCGGGCCTCGGCGCGCGCCGCCGCCGGCTGACGTGCTCGCAGCAGCGCCACCGCATAGCCGTAACGTTCCGCGTCGACGTTGCGGTATTTTCCCTGCGCGAGATTTTCCCTGAAGCCGCGGACAATTTCATCCGGGTTGCCCTCGGTCAGGGCGCGGATTTTGGCGCGCACATGCTGGAAATCGTCGCCGTCGGAAACCGGGCGGACCCGATAATGTTCCGCGCGGTTGCGTGAATCGGCGATACGGTTGGTCGTGACCGGGTGTGTGCGCAGGAATTCCGGAAGGCTGGTTTCGTTCAACCGGTTCAGATTCTGCATATGCTCGAAGAATGCCGGCATGGCGCGCGGATCGAAGTCGGACTGCGCCAGGATTTGCATGCCGATGCGATCGGCTTCTTCTTCGAACGTGCGTGTGTAGTTGATGCCTTTCTGGGCGACCGCCGCGCTGGTCAGCGCGATGGCGGCTTCGCCTCCCTGGTGGCCGGAGGTTGCCAGCAGTATACCGGCCAGAATGGCCGCCATGGCCGGGAGGGTGGTGCGTTGCGATTCGGCGATCATTCGCGGAATGTGCCGTTGAGTGATGTGCGCGGTTTCGTGCGCCATCACCGAGGCGAGCTCCGCCTCGCTCTGGGTCGCCAGTATCAGCCCCGTGTGCACGCCAATGAATCCGCCGGGAAGGGCAAAGGCGTTGATGGTTGGATTATCGATGACAAAAAACCGGAAATCCTGTTGCGGGTTGTCGCTGTGAGACACCAGCTTCCGGCCGAGCGACTGGATGTATTCGCTGACCTCGGGATCGTCCATGAACGCCAGCGTGCGGCGCGACTGACGCATCAGGTCTTCTCCCAGTTTGCGCTCCTGCGCCGGTGAGATGACCGTGAGCGATTCATCGCCGAGATCCGGAAGATTGGCTGTGTCGGCGTACGCGGGGGCTTGGCCAAGCTGACACAGCAGGGTTACGGCAAGCAATGCCCGGCAGGACTTACGCCACATGGCCATTATTGTAGGGTCGTTGCGATAAAACATCGATGTGCACGTGGCGCGCTGTATTCGTGAGTCTTGGCCTGATTTGACCGGGTTATTAACCGGTCGCTGGTATTTCGGTAATCGGGTGTAATTCACGAGCCGATACATTGACGGTTTCGACAGCAAGTGGTTTAGTCAAGTTTCGGGATCTTGTAGAAAATTGCTCGTGCCAGGCAATTACTTTTCTCCTAAAGGAATTAAGCTTTTGCTTTTCAAAGGGTTATATGGTTCTGGCGGGACATACCCGGTAGGCTCGCCGATCATGGCATGACGAAGACGCCATGGCCATGGACGACGTTCATGGCCTGTTTAATCCTAAATTAGAATTCTATAATATAGTTGTCTTCATGATTATGAATTTCATCAATATTTTTTTGACGAGGAGGAAATAATGGCTGATCAAGATCTCGACGCACGCGGATTGAACTGTCCGCTTCCCATTCTGCGCGCCAAGAAAGCGCTCAACACACTGACCACCGGTCAGACACTGCGTATCATCGCCACCGATCCAGGATCGGTAAAGGATTTCGAGGCGTTTGCCAAGCAGACAGGCAATCAATTGATGGAGTCCAACGAAGCCAACGGCGAATACTCTTTTATACTGAAGAAGGCGTAATCCCGTCGTAGAAAATCCGACCACTTAATTTTTGTGGCGGAGATAGGGCCGATCAGGGATACGACGCACGTGGGTTGAACTTTCCGCATCGCGCGCTGCGCGCCAAGAAAGCGCTGAAAACACTGATCACCGGTTAGACGCCGCAACTCGTCGCAACCGATCCAGGATAAGAGGGGCACGAGTCGTGCCCCTTTTTGCTTACCCCATCCCTGGGGGATCGCCCCTTTGGGGCCAGCGCCATTAGGCGGCGCTGTCCAAATTCAGTTCTATGTTCGATCTTTCTGTCTCGCCAAGAACTCCAGGGCTTGCCATGCATGGCAAGCCCGCTTGATGGAGCGCGATTCCGCGAATCGCAAACGCTCCATTTCGTCCCGGCGAATTTGTGTTTTTTCTGGCCCGTACTATGTGCAGCATTTGAGACATGTCAATCCACCAAGGCATTGAACATGAATTTCTTATCGAGGGGAATTCTCAGGCACCTATTAACACGGCACCATTGTTCCGGAATGAGAAAAGGCGTAGCCATGAGCGCCGCCATGGAAATGCTGCGATCCCTGCCGCGTCCTGCCGTCAGAATTATCATAATTAAAGCTCCGGCGATGCGCTCATCCGAATACGTGCGGCTGTCCACGATTGTGTGAGATCACGCCGGGATTGATTTAGAGCCGGATACATCGCGCCGCCCCAATCTCCCGCCATCTATCCTGAAGGCATCCACGCCAATTGCGCCTACTGCGGCCTGGCAGGCATCGCGAGAGACGCGTGTCTATGCCGATCGCAATTTCATCCGTGCCGATTGGCTGGCGGTGCGTTACGAGGAAATCGTCGCGCGCGCCTGAAGCGGCAATGACAGAAAACAATTCGACGCATTGGCATTTTCATGACATGCCATACCGATTCCAATGACTATTTATGTTTGTGCTGCTGGAGCAATGGGTCAGGGAAGTACCGCCTATCCCGGTTTCGACCTTTTCCCAGCCACATGAGACACGATTACGGGCGACTTGGCGCGCGGCTGCGCGACCTGTGTGTGGATATCTCTTTACGGTGGTGCTGGACGCCCGTGACGCTGGAGATATTCGGTCGTACCCGAGAGGGCGTGGCGTCGACAGTCGGTACAACTGGGGCTAGTACTGGCGCTCTCTCGAATGGTCCGTGGCATGGGCAGCCATCATCATTAATGTTCGCGCTCTTCCCGGAACGCGGCGCACTGGGTGTGAAGATGGTGTGCCGTCAGATGCAGTGAAAGTCGGGACCTCGATGAGCCATAAATCCGCTGCCAGCCTGCTGAATTCGGGTTATCCTCGATTGCAACGGGTTTTATTTTATAAACATATAATAATCAATTAGTTGACATAATATCCTACTAATAACATTAACAATTTGACATTTGTTTCGCGTGGACTTTACTTGCCCGTAAGTGTTGTAACTCAGTGACGGTTGTTGCAATCCGGACAATTCGTCCAACTGAGTGCATAAAACAATACGGGGCTTTTTCCAGACTTTAGAAACAGGTTGGCGCGGGGGTTTTCCCCGACAGGCTAATTCCAATCTGGGCATGACCAAAGATTTTTGAAATCAACACGGGAGCATGATGCTCCTTAACTTTTCGGAGGACGATGACATGTCGGGCATGAAAAGGAATGTGGTTCTGGCTTTGGCGGTAGCTGCGGCGGTGGCAACGCCCACTGCTTTTGCAACCAATGGTTATTTTCAGCATGGCTATGGCGTCAAGGCCCAAGGTATGGGCGGCGCCGGTGTCGCCTTTCCGCAAGATTCCATGGCGGCGGCCACCAATCCTGCCGGCATGGCCATGGTGGGCGCGCATATGGATTTTGGGCTTATGTACTTCAGTCCTGACCGTGAGACGACTCTCGTTGCTCCCGGTTCCGCTGTGGGCAAATATTCGGCAAACGAGACCGCATACTTTCTGATTCCCGAATTCGGTTGGAACACGATGCTGGACAAGAAAATGTCGGCGGGTATCACGGTATTTGGCAACGGTGGCATGAACACCAGCTACAACCGCAACATTCCGATGTTCTCGAGTATTACACAGGACAGAGCCGGTGTGGATCTTATGCAGTTGTTCATCGCGCCCAACGTGGCGTACAAACTTACAGACAGCCATTCGGTTGGCGCGTCGTTGATCCTGGCTTACCAGCGTTTCAGGGCTGATGGTCTGGATAACTTCAACAGCACTGCCCAAACCAGTGCCAGTGGTTCTGTGACGAATAACGGTTATGACTCTTCGACAGGTATAGGTGTCAGACTCGGCTGGACGGGTCAGTTGACCCCGGAAGTGACGCTTGGCGCCACCTACCAGCCCAAGATCAATATGTCTAAATTCGACAAGTACAAAGGTCTATTTGCTGAGCAGGGCGACTTTGATATCCCGTCCAACTATGGAGTTGGTGTCGCCGTAAAGGTTATACCCAAACTGACTGTTGCCTTTGATTATGAAGAGATCAAATACAGTGATTCCAAGTCTGTGAGCAATCCCCTTGGTCCGGTAAGCGCTTTCGGCGTACTGCAGAACACACTCGGTACTAGTAATGGCGCGGGTTTCGGTTGGCAGGATATCACGGTATACAAACTCGGTTTGGCGTATCAACACAGTCCGTCCGCGACACTGCGCTTTGGGTGGAACCACAGCGATCAGCCGATTCCGGCCAGCCAGACATTCTTCAATATCCTAGCGCCGGGCGTGGTTACCGACCATCTCACGCTGGGCGGTACCTGGAAGCTTGGCAAGGAAGCGGAAGTGTCGGCCATGTACACCCGTGCCTTCAGCGAAGAGCTAAAGGGCTCGGGATCCATCCCAACGGCGTTTCAGGGCTATACCAAAGAGGCTAACCTGAAGATGCAGCAGAACTCGTTTTCCTTGGGATTCGGTTGGGGTTTCTAATAAAGTCTGGGCAAAAACGAAGTCAACGCTGTGAACTAGTCGTTATAAAAGGGCTGGAAGCAATTCCAGCCCTTTTATTTTATTCCGGAGGTGCGCGCTATGTGGACCAGATTCCTTAACAAGCTCTTCCTCGCCATCGCAGCGATTTTTTTGATATCCAGCCAGGCTGCGGCTGAAACGCTCAGGCCTTTTGTTCTGGGCGACACGCCTCCCGGGGATCTCAAGCAGGTGGCAGACGCGGTGAAATTGAAGGTGACCGCAGCGGGATTTGAGATCGTCGGCAGTTATTCGCCTTTTGCCAACGCCGTCGTGATCTGCGTCACGAACAACGATCTGAAAACGAACGCGGCCAAGGTGCCCAACGGCGGATTCGGCGCCGCCCAGCGCATCTCGGTGACCGAGGTCAAGGGCAAAATCCAGGTGGCGTACGTGAACCCGGCCTATCTCGGCACGGCCTACGGCATGGGCAAGCTCGATTCCGTTTCCAGCAAGCTCAGGACCGCTCTGGGCGCCGTGAAGGCATTCGGTTCGGAAAACGGTATTCCGGAGGAAAAACTGGGACCGGGCATGTACCGTTACGCCATGTTCATGCCGTATTTCAAGGACGTGGATGTCTTCAAGGAACATCCTGACTATAAGACCGCGGTTGAAACGGTTGAAAAGAATCTGGCCGCCGGTGTTGGCGGTACCAAGAAAGTTTATCGTATCGATTTGCCGGGCAAGCAGGTTAGCGTTTTCGGCGTGGCGATCCCCAAGGGTGACGGTATCGACAAAGGCAACAAGGATACCGACAAGGAAATCATCGACATCGTCGATTATGGCGAGCTGAAACACACCGCTTACCTTCCCTATGAATTGATGGTGGACGGCGACCGTGTGATCGCCCTGCGCGCGCGTTATCGCATTGCCCTGAATTTCCCGGACACGACAATGGCCGGTGCACACGGATTCACCAAGATCATGACGGCCCCATGGGGGATCCAGGTGGCGCTGGAAGCCGTGGCCGGTTTCAAGCGCGAACAATAACGATAAATTGCAGTCCCGTTGAAAACAGACACGCCTTGGCGTGTCTGTTTTTTTGTGATCCACGCCATTTTCACGGGAATCCGCGCAATCGCGCCACGTTCAAAATGATCTAAACTAGACACAGACAGAACAGACAGAAACGCCATGTCCGAAGCCACCAGCCCGAAAAACAGTCCAGCCGCCGCGCCTGCCGGTGACACCGCGGGTACGATCGGCAGTACGACCGACCCGCTTAAGCTTCTGGGTCAGGTGCTGGCGCACGCCGTGCGGGTCAACGCCTCGGACATCCATTTGCGCACGCGCAATAATCCAATCCTGCGGGTGGACGGCAACCTGCGCACATTGCGCGAGATTCCGCCATTGCCGCCTGACTTCATGGAGCGGTTGTCGCGCACCATGATGTCGGCGCGACTGCTCTCGCAATTCGAGAAGTCTCATCAGGTGGACCTTTCCATCGGCTTCAAGGATATCGGCCGCGTTCGCGCCAACATCTTTTATCAGCGCGGCTCCATCGGCATGGTACTGCGCGTCATCAGCACCAACATTCCCACGCCCGAGGAATTGTTCCTGCCGGAAATCGTGACGGAATTGACAAAACTCGAGCGCGGCCTGGTCTTGCTCACCGGGGCGACCGGCTCCGGAAAATCCACCACGCTGGCTTCGCTCATCAACGGTATTAACCTCGTGCGCAGCGAACACATCATTACCATCGAGGACCCGGTCGAGTTTCTGTTCTCCGAGAAGCGTTCGATCATCACTCAGCGCGAGGTCGGCATAGATACCAACACATTTGCCGACGCCATGCGCGCCGCCTTGCGCGAGGACCCGGACGTGATTCTCCTGGGTGAAATGCGCGACCCGGAAACCATTGAAACAGCGATGATCGCCGCGGAAACCGGACACCTCGTGCTCTCCACGGTGCACTCACCGGGGGCGGCGGAGACCATCTCGCGCATCGTCACCAGTTTCCCGCCGGAGGCACAGGTCGGCATCCGCGCCAAGCTGGCGCAGAATCTGCGCGGCGTGGTCAGCCAGCGCTTGTTGCCGCGCAAGAGCGGCCAGGGCCGTATCGTGGCGTGCGAAGTCTTGACGGTCTCGGCATTGTCGCGCGAGTACATACTGGATCCGGTCAAGATCAAGGAACTTTCCGACCTTATCCGCAAAGGGACGATGGCCGAGGGCATGCTGAGTTTCGATTCCTCGCTGCTCAATCTGGTCAAGCAGGGGCTCATTGATGAGGAAACCGCCCTGTTCTACGCGACCAGTCCCACGGACCTCAAGCTCAAACTGCAAGGATTCTGACGCGCGTTTCCCTCACGGGTGGCGCGAGTATCTATCAAGCAGCCTTTGTGTTGAAATGACGCCGGCCAATATATTTAAATTTAAATAATAACTCGCCGGGAAACGGCTTTTAGGGTGGATGGGATAATTCGATGGCGGATCGAAGACTTCAGGTTTTTCATACCGTGGCACGTCTGCTGAGCTTCACCAAGGCGGCCGAGACGCTGCACATGACGCAGCCCGCCGTGACCTTCCAGATACGGCAGCTTGAAGAGTATTTCAACACACGGCTGTTCGACCGCACCCACAACCGCATCAGCCTCACCGCCGCGGGCGAGCGCGTATTCGAGTATGCCGAGCGCATCGTCGCGCTTTATTCCGAGATGGATATTCGAGTCCGCGAGCTGACAGGCGATGTCAGCGGCATTCTCATTATCGGTGCCAGTACCACGATCGCGGAGTACATGCTCCCGAGCCTGCTCGGCACATTCAAGGAAAAACACCCGGGCATCAACATCCGGCTCAAGGTCTCGAACTCCGAAGGCATTGTTCACATGGTCGAGGAAAATTCCGTGGACGTGGGCATTGTCGAGTCTCCGATCGTGAACAAGAACCTGGTGGTCGAGGTTTGCTGGCACGACAAGCTCGTGTTCATCTGCCCGCCGCAGCATCCGCTGGCGAATAAACCCAAGATCACGTTCGGGGACATCCAGGGCCTGCCGTTCGTGGCGCGTGAGGAAGGTTCCGGCACGCGCGAGTTCATCAATGAATATCTCGCGAAGAACAACATGCCGCCGCAAGACCTCAACGTCAATGTCGAGGTGGGCAACCCCGAGGCCGTCAAAAGCGCCGTCGAAGCGGGGCTGGGCGTGTCCATCGTCTCGCAGGCGACGGTGGTGAAGGAGCTGAAGCTCGCCACGCTGGCGGCAATTCCGCTCGAGCCGCCGCTCGAACGGCCGTTCTCCATCGTGTTCCAGCGTCAGAAGTTTCGTCTGCGCGCCATGGACGAGTTCATGGATTTCGCGCATGAACACTGCGAAAAACGCTCCGCGCAGAAAAATTCCCATTCCTAGCGTATCTTGCGACTCGCCGTGCCGGACAATATTGAAAAACGCCTGGCCGAAATCGTTAAACGGCTCCCCGCCACGCAGGCTGCCGCGCTGCTGGAATTCGCCGAGTTTCTGCTGATCCGTCACGGCAGTACCGGCGTGGCAGCAGCGCCGAGCGTCACCGTCGCCGAAATTCCCGCGCCACTCGATATTCCCCGTCCCGCGGAAGAGAGCGTGGTCAAGGCAGTCAAGCGCTTGCGCGCAACCTATCCGATGCTGGATGCCCGAAAATTGCTGAATGAAACCTCAGCCATCATGACCCAGCATGTGATGCAGGGGCGGGATAAAATTGAAGTGATTGAGGAGTTGGAGATTCTATTCCGCGGGCATTACGAGAAGTTGACCGGGAATAATAAAGATTAATGTAGTTCTGTAGGTTGGGTTGAGCGTCAGCGAAACCCAACAAACCATTGTAGCGTGCGCGTAGCGCACGCTACTTTTAGAGGATCTCCGACGCGTAATCCGCCAGCCGCGAACGCTCGCCGCGCTGCAAGGTGATGTGCCCGCTGTGTTCCCACTGTTTGAAGCGATCCACGACGTAGGTCAAACCTGAAGTGGTTTCCGTCAGGTACGGTGTGTCGATCTGGGCGATGTTGCCGAGGCAGACGATCTTGCTGCCGGGACCGGCGCGGGTGACGAGGGTCTTGATCTGGTGCGGGCTCAGGTTTTGCGCCTCGTCGATGATGAGGAATTTCTTCAGAAACGTGCGGCCGCGCATGAAGTTCAGTGACTTGATGCGGATGCGGCTGCGCAGCAAGTCATGGGTGGCGGCGCGGCCCCAGGCGCCGTGCTCGTGGGTCGCGGTTTCCTGCAGCACGTCGAGGTTGTCCTCGAGCGCGCCCATCCACGGGCCCATCTTTTCCTCCTCGGTGCCGGGCAGGAAGCCGATGTCCTCGCCCACCGGCACGGTCATGCGCGTCATGATGATTTCCATGTAGCGCTTGGTCTCGAGCGTCTGCATCAGCGCCGCGGCCAGCGTGAGCAGCGTTTTGCCGGTACCGGCCTGGCCGAGCAGGCTGACGAAATCCACTTCCGGGTCCATGAGCAGGTTCAGCGCGAAATTCTGCTCGCGGTTGCGCGCGTGGATGCCCCAGACTTTATTGCGCTCCGAGGCAAAGTCTTTCACGACCTCAATGATCGCCGAGTCATTCTCCAGGCGCCGCACCACGGCCTCGAAGGGGCGCTGCTCGGTGCTGTACAGGAACAGGTTGGGCAGCCAGGCGTGCGCCTTGGGTCCGCGCAGACGGTAGAAGGTGCGGCCTTCCTCCTTCCACGACTCCATGTTCTTGCTGTGCGTTTCCCAGAAATCCGCGTCCAGCATCGAAGCGCCGGTATACAGCAGGTTGGCGTCGTCCAGCACCTGGTCGTTGGTGTAATCCTCGGCGTGGATGCCGAGCGCGCGCGCCTTGAGGCGCAGGTTGATGTCCTTGGTGACGAGGATGGTCTGCCGGTCGGGGTGGCTTTTGCTCAGATCGAGCGTGATGCCGAGCAGGGCGTTGTCCGAGCTGTGGCTGGACAGGCCGAACGGCAGCGGGCTGCGCGCCTCCTCCATGTGAAAGTACAGATGCCCGGTTTCGATATCCTTGGTGACGGAAGGCAGCTTGATGCCGTGGCTGATGTCGCCATTGGCCTTTTCCACCAGTTCGTCGAGCAGGCGGCTGACCTGGCGCACGTTGCGCGCCACTTCCGACATGCCGACCTTGATGTTGTCGAGTTCCTCCAGCACCACGATGGGAATGACCACATCGTGTTCCTTGAATCGCAGGATCGAGGTCGGATCGTGGATGAGAACGTTGGTGTCGACGACGAAGATCTTTCGCTTGGCGGTCATTGACGCTTTGACGCGGGTTTATGGAGTTTCCGGATTTCCTCGATGACTTCGTCCACGTGTCCCTTGACCTTCACGCCGCGGAATTCGCGGCGCAATACGCCGTCCTGGTCGAGGATGAAGGTGCTGCGGTCCACGCCCAGGTATTTCCTTCCGTACAGGCTCTTTTCACGGATGACGTCGAAGATCCGGCACAGCGTCTCGTCCGCGTCGGAAATGAGATCGAAGGGAAATTTGAAGTTGGCCTTGAATTTTTCGTGCGCGGCAAGGCTGTCGCGCGAGATGCCGTACACCGCGGACTTGAGCTTCTTGAACTCGCCGTGCCGGGCGCTGAAATCCTGTCCCTCCAGGGTGCAGCCCGAGGTATTGTCCTTGGGATAGAAATACAGCACGGCGAACTTGCCCTTGAGATCGTGCAGGCGCAGGGACTTGCCACCGGTGGCCTGCAGCTTTGTGTCGGGAACGACTTTTCCAACAACGGCTTTTTTCATGGCGGTTTCTGAAGCTGGTGGCTGAATTGTAACGGGATGGCGCGCCGGATAACAGGGATTGCCGTCAGTCCGCCTCGCGCTCGACGGTGCAGCAATGCGGCGCGGACTCGCCTTCGCCGCGCAGCACCTCGCCGGTGAC
>JBBTKS010000074.1:0-6337 GCA_038058885.1 Pseudomonadota bacterium | reverse complement strand
ATTGTCGGTATGGAAACCTGCCGCTGTCGCCAACGGTCCGGAAGCTGTCCTGGCTCCGGGCGTGGAAGCGGTCATGGCCGAGGCGCTGCGCGCCGCCCGGACGCTTCCGCACCGCAGCGATTTTGCTGGCTGGATGCCGGTACGCGGCCGGGGTGAGTATCGCCTGGCGCTCGGGGCGCTCAGGCACCTGGCCGAGGAGTTAGGTATGCGTCCCGGCGAAAAGCGTATCACTCCAATCCTGGAGCGCACCTCAAGCGAGTTCTACCGTGGCTTCCTGCGTGGTTTGTTCGACACCGACGGCTCCGTGCAGGGTGACCAAACCAAAGGCGTTAGTGTACGGTTGGCCCAGTCGGATCTGGCGCTGCTTGAAGCGGCACAGCGCATGCTGCTGAGGCTCGGCATCGCCTCGCGGCTGTACCAAGACCGCCGTGAAGCCGGTACCAGCCTCCTGCCTGACGGCAACGGTGGCTACCGGGCTTATCCAACCAAGGCCCAGCATGAACTGGCGATTAGCGGGGAAAATCTGCACCGCTTTGCCGGGCTTGTCGGGCTCGCCGACAGCGACAAGGCGGCGCGCCTTGAACAGCTGCTGGCTCGCTATCAGCGCCGCTTCAATCACGAACGTTTCGTCGCGCGTGTGGAGAGCATTGCCGCCGATGGCGTGGAAGACGTTTACGACGTACAGGTACCGGGCGTCAACACCTTCGATGCTAACGGCTTGCATGCACATAATTGTGGCGAACAGCCTTTACCGCAATACGGCTCGTGCCTGCTCGGCTCGGTGAACCTGACCAGGTTCGTGGAAGAGCCCTTCACCGATACCGCGCGTTTCAACTGGTATCAGTATCGCGAGGTGGTGGCGGTCTTTACCCGCATGCTCGACAACGTGGTCGAGATCAACGGCCTGCCGCTCGCGCAGCAGCGCCATGAAATCCACCATAAACGCCGCCACGGCATGGGTTTCCTGGGCCTGGGCTCCACGCTCACCATGCTGCGGATGAAATACGGCTCGCCCGAATCGCTCGAGTTCACCGAGCGCGTGGCGCGCGAGATGGCCGAGGTGGGCTGGGAGGTGGGCGTCGGTCTCGCCGAGGAAAAGGGCCCGGCCCCGATCATGGAGGACGAGTTCACGGTCACCGAAGAGATGCTGGTCCGGCGTCCGGAGATGTGCCGCGACGGGCACAAGGCCGGCGACAAGGTCAAGGGCAAGGTGCTGCTCGCCCGGTACAGCCGTTACATGCAGCAGTTCGATGCCGCGCTCACCGCGCGCATCGCCGAGAAGGGCGCGCGCTTCACGCACCACAGCTCGATCGCGCCGACCGGCACCATCTCGCTGTCGCTGGCCAACAATGCCAGCAACGGGATCGAACCGTCGTTCGCCCACAAATACAGCCGCAACGTGCTGCGCGAAGGCAAGAAGAGCAAGGAAAAGGTCGAAGTGTTCTCCTATGAACTGCTCGCCTACCGCACCCTGGTGAATCCCGACGCCGACCCGGAGGCATCGGACGGCAAGAACCAGCTGCCGGATTACTTCATCACCGCCGACCACATCAACCCGCGTGAGCATGTGGATGTGCAGGCGGCCGCGCAGATATGGGTGGACTCCTCGATATCCAAGACGGCGAACGTGCCCACCGACCACCCCTACGAGGACTTCAAGGACATCTACCTGTATGCCTATGAGAAGGGCCTCAAGGGTTGCACCACCTTCCGCTTCAACCCGCAGGCGTTCCAGGGCGTGCTGGTGAAGGACAAGGATCTCGAAAACACCACCTACCGGTTCCAGCTGGCGAACGGCGAGGTCATCGAGGTCCGGGGCAACGAGGAAATCGAGTATGACGGCGAGACTCATAACGCCGCCAACCTGTACGACGCCCTCAAAGAAGGCTATTACGGCCGGTTCTGAGTATATGAACGATAAAACTAAGAAACTTACCGCCGGCTTAACTTTAGCGTCTGTCGCAATTTATGTGATGCTGGAGAACCCAGATCACTTAGACCCACCCCGTCGGGGGTACCCACGCCGGACCAGGCACGGACAAATATAACAGCCGTGTCTTCCGCGTCATCAACAGTAGTAATGTACACAAACGTCAGGTAGAGAGAGGAGCTGTCATGAGCATCAAGATCAACGAAAAAATCACGGGATACGAGGTCGTCAAAGAGGAGCCCAAGCGCCCCGCCGAGAGCAACGTCGTGCACATGCACGAGAAGCTCGAACGGCCCGAGATGCTGTTGGGGTCGACCTACAAGATCAAGACCCCCCTCACCGAGCATGCCCTGTACGTCACGATCAACGACATCGTGCTCAACCCGGACACGCCCCACGAGAAGCGCCGGCCGTTCGAGATCTTCATCAACTCCAAGAACATGGACCACTTCCAGTGGGTGGTGGCGCTGACCCGGGTCATCTCCGCCGTGTTCCGCAAGGGCGGTGACGTCACCTTCCTGGTGGAGGAACTGCATTCGGTGTTCGATCCGCGCGGCGGCTATTTCAAGAAGGGCAAGTACACCCCCTCGCTCGTGGCCGACCTGGGCGATGTCATCGAACGTCACCTCAAGCTGATCGGCCTCATCCCGACCGAGGAACCGGACGCGGCGCGCCAGCAGTTCATCGCCGAGAAGCATGCCGAACTGAAAAAACGCGCCAGCGCGATAGAAACCGCCAGCGACGAGGCTTGCGACTTCCCGTCCGATGCGCAACTCTGCGTCAAGTGTTCCACCAAGGCCGTCATCAAGATGGATGGATGCATGACCTGTCTCAACTGCGGCGACTCGAAGTGCGGATGATATTTTGATGCGCTTGATGCACGCGGAAAATTTCAAAAAAGTGTTTGCAATTTTTTTTCCATTGCCTTAATGTCTTGACACACTAGGACAGTGTGCTAGACATGAAGTGAACGTTGAACACGGATGTCACTGCCCGGATGGCGGGATGCCCCGATAAGCATGAAGATCATCGCGGCGCCGGGTGGAACCAGGATCAACCAAGAGTTAATGGATCGATTGCGAAGCTCGACAACCGGTAGCAAGCATAATAGTACCCACCTGCAGCGGTGTCCGGCTGCCAGGTCCTGTTCTTCCCGCTTCCCTCGCTATGTTGTATCCGCCGGTGAACCCCGGTCCGTACCCCTGTTCCGAATCCATCAAAAGACAGTCCAAGACTGTCTTTTTCTTTTTTGCGCGCCTTTCGGCGCGTCCGATTTTGCACCCGGCAAAATCGTGGCAACGAGCAGTAGCGTCGGGGGGTTTTGGCCCCTGACTTCCCTGCAAGTCCCTTAACCCCAAACCAAAGGAGCTCATCATGGCAGCCAAGAAAAAGGCCAAGAAAAAAGCACCGAAGAAGAAATAACGCGACAGGCGAGGGGGATTTCGATGGCAGCGCGGTAAACCGTCGCCGCTTCGGATTACCCCGTCCGCCTTCGCAGGTGATAAGCCGGTAGCACCCGCCTGGTTGTTAAGGCTAGCGAGGTGTTACCGGTTTTTTTATTTTGTGCAGACGAATACAGCAGGGCGACGTTTATTACCTGCCGTTGACCCGTCTTCCTCAGATCTTCGACATTCCCGCCGGATGATTTTCGGAGTATCGAGGCTCGCCCCCGCCCTGCAGGTAATACAAAGGGAAACAAGACCTTATCGCGGTAAAACCGGCTCCCGTCAGCAGCAGCGCGTCACAAATGTAGCCCTGCTTCGTTCGTCTTGTCATTTTTCACGCGCCGCGCAGTTCCCGATCCAGATCGGACAGACGCTGCGGGGTACCCACGTCCCGCCAGCGACCGGTGTAATGCTCGCCGCTGACCAGACCTCGCGCCATGGCGGCACGCAGCAACGGCGCCAGCGGAAACTTGCCCGGACGGCATTCCGCGAACAGGGCGCGCGCATAGACGCCGATGCCGCTGAACGTCAGGCGTGTCGCTCCTTCCGCGAACAGCTTTCCCTCGCGCAGCGCAAAGTCGCCCTGCGGATGCTGCGGCGGATTATCCACCAGCACCAGATGTGCCAGCCCGCCGAGGCGGACGGGCAAGCGGTCAAAGGGGTAGTCGGTCCAGATGTCGCCATTGATCACCATGAACGGGTCAGTGTCGATCAGGGACAGCGCCTTGAAGATACCGCCGCCGGTCTCGAGCCCACCACCTTCTTCATGTGAGTAAGCGACACGCACCCCATACCGGGCGCCATCGCCGAGATAGGCGCTGATTTTTTCCCCGAGATGCGAGTGGTTGATCACGAGATCGTGCATCCCGTGGCGGGCCAGGCCTTCGATCAGATGCACGATGAGGGGTTTGCCACCGGCCTCCAGCAGCGGCTTGGGGACGGTGTCCGACAGCGGGCGCATGCGTTCCCCGCGGCCCGCCGCCAGAATCATGACCTTTAAACTCATGCGCCCTCCGTCAGCTTGAGTTCGCGCAGCAACGCATTCAACGGTTGCAGTTCCGGGTAGCGAACACTCACCGCTTGCACGTACCCCAAGGTGCGCGGGATGTCGTTCAAGTAGCCGGGCTTGCCGTCGCGATGATTGAGCCGGGCAAAGATGCCGGTGGCTTTGAGATGGCGCTGCACCCCCATGAGGTCGAACCAGCGCAGAAACTGCGCGTCGTCCTCTCCCGCCGGTATCCCGGACTGGAGCGCCAGCTCGTGATAGCCCTTGACCCAGTCCTCGACCCGCTCGCGCGGCCAGGCGATGTAGCAGTCGCGCAACAGCGACACCAGATCGTAGGTCACCGGTCCCCGGACCGCATCCTGAAAATCGAGTATGCCGGGGTTGTTGCGACCGGTCACCATCAGGTTGCGCGAATGATAGTCGCGGTGCACCCACACCTGCGGCTGCGACAACGCGGCGCGCGCCAGGAGCGTAAACGTCTCATCCAACGCCGCCTGCTGACCCGCGGCCAGCTTCAAGCCCAGATGACGCCCCAGATACCATTCGCGGAAGATCTCCATTTCACGCCGGAGCAGCGTCTCATCGTAGTCCGGCAGGAATTTCCCGGTTGTCTGAGTGAAACTGCCGGCCTGCAGCACCACCAGCGCCCCCATGGCATCGCCGTACAGCCGCTCCACGGTCCGGTCGCTCAGATGCCGCAGGTAGAGTTGGTCGCCCAGATCGGTAATGAGGAAAAATCCCAGATCGTGGTTTTCCTCCAGGACCTCCGGCACGTTGAGCCCCAGCGCATGGAAGCGGCGGGCGATCGCCACGTAGGAATGCATGTCGCCCTTGTCCGGCGGCGCGTCCATGGCGATAAGACTTCGTTGTCCCGCGGTAATCCGGAAATAGCGGCGAAAGCTCGCGTCCGCCGAGGCCGGATGGATGTCGAACCGGCCGGCGCCGAGCACCCGGGCGGTCCAGTCCTTGAGTGCGTCAAGACGTGTGTCCAAGTGCGGCCTTGCGAATGCCGCCCGCGCGGGCGGAAAAGCTTGATGGGGGATACATAGTATGCAATTTTATGCCACCCATCGAAAATGTCGCCCTACTTCGTTCGTCTGGCCATAATAATGAATGACACGCCGCTTCCCATGCCTTTGCTGCGCCCCGCCTACGCCGCCCTTTGCCTGATCATTGCCGTGGCGACGGGATGGCATCCGGCGGCGCAGGCGATGGAGGATGGCGTATGCCCGGAACGGCCTCTGCGCCCGTCCGCCGCCAAGCCCCGTTCGCCCGCCATGGAAAACCCGCCGACCGACATCCGCGCCCGCCAATTGCGCACGGTGTCGGGCGGCGTCAGCGAATTCAGCGGTAACGTGGAGATGCAACAGGGCGATCAACGCCTCAGCGCCGAACAGTTGCGCTACGACAAGGCCACGGGTCTGGCGGACGCCACCGGCAATGTCATGTTCCGGGACAGCTCCGGCGCGAGCTTTCAGACACAGGAGACGCATATCAATCTCGAATCGCGTCGCGGTTATGCCGGCCCCAGCTATTTCCGCCTCGAGGGCGGCGGCGCCCGCGGCGATGCCGAGCGCATCGATTTCGAGGGGCCGGATCACACACGGCTGACGCGCGCGCGCTACACCACCTGCGCGCCGGGCCAGGACAGCTGGTTCCTGAAAATGCGCGAGCTCAATCTCGACACGCAGGAAGACATCGGCACCGCCTATCACGCCTCGGTCGATTTCCAGGGGTTGCCCATTTTCTACCTGCCCTATCTCAGTTTCCCGATTTCCGACCAGCGCAAGTCGGGATTTCTCATGCCGCGGATAGGCCAGTCGAGCAACCGTGGTCTGGAACTCGAGACGCCTTATTATTTCAACCTGGCACCGAATTATGACTACACCCTGACGCCGCATTACATGTCCTTGCGCGGGCTGCAATGGCAAAACGAGTTCCGTTATCTGACGCGTC
>JBBTKS010000073.1:0-1479 GCA_038058885.1 Pseudomonadota bacterium | reverse complement strand
GAGAAACAGATCGGCATTGCCATGACGGGCTAAATGCTGCGCAAGGGGCAGTCTCGGCGCAAAGACCAGCCGCTCCGGCTCCACACCCCGGGCCTTTGCCTCACGTCGCAGATTCGCCGCCGCCCCGGCATTGGCCTCCAGCAGCCAGAGGACGCTGCCGGGGATCCGGCGGAGCATTCGCATCCAGATGTCAAACACGGCCGACATAATCTTGTAGGTGTTGTTGAAACAGCAAAAGACCAGGCCCTTCACGGGCAACCCGCACTCCGCCCGCGTCAACGCCTGCTTCGCAATCTCACGCTTACGATCGTTGACCTGGTAGCAGTCCGGCAAAGAGACGAGCTTCTCTGAAAAGAACGGCGCGTAGTCGGGGGGAGTGATGAAGCGATCGGTGATGATATAGTCCATAAACTCCGCGCCCATCGTGCCGGGATAGCCCAAGTAATTCACCTGGATGGGAGCGGGCCGCAAGGCGACGATTTCGGTGCGGGCCGCTCTCGTATGACCTTTCAGGTCCACAAGAATGTCAATCCTGTCCTCGTAAATGCGTCGGGCAGTCTCAATAAATGTATCGCCTGCAATGTCCACAAACTGATTACAGGCGCGAACCAAACGCCGGCGCATATCGCTTCCATCATTCGGCCCGTAAGAATAGGCGAACACCTCAAAGCCGGCTTGATCATGCAACTCAAACAACTCGGCGATCAAGTAAGCCGTCGCATGCTGACAAAAGTCCGCAGACAAATAGCCGATACGCAGCTTGGGTTTAGATGCTCGCACAAAGTTAAACCCGAACTGTTCCCGCAGCGCGGCGAACGATGAGAAACGGCTTGCCGCATGAATTCGAGCGCAAACCAGTTGCTCGGCGGCAGAACTGGGAATCGCCAGGAGAGTAAACGGAGGAATCTTGGGGTGAGACTGCTCCCGGACCAGTTTTCTTTGCCGATCGAACAAATCCTCCAGCCCTGACCATTCACACAGATGCTGCAATTGGTGCATCAACTGGCTTTCAGCCTCCGCCAAGTCCGGCCTGAGCGCCAGCACCCGCCGGTACTGCACGACCGCCTCATCCAGACGGCCCTGATCCTTGAGCGCATTCCCCAAGCTGCCGTGCGCCTCCGCAAAATCCGGCTTCAGGGCCAGCGCCTTCTGGTAATGCGCCACCGCCTCTGCCAGCTTGCCCTGATCCGCAAGCGTAATCCCCAGGTTGTTGTGCGCCTCCGCATAGGCGGGCATCAGGGCCAGTGCCTTCTGGTAGTGCGCCACCGCCTCCGCCGGCTTGCCTTGGCTGTGTAATGTCAATCCCAGGTTGTTATATGCGGCCGCATAGTCTGGTTTCAGCTCGATGGCCTTCCGGTAGTGAGCCGCGGCCTCCTCGGATTTCCCCTCGTTACGCAGCAGGTTCGCCAGGTTGTACTGCGCCTCCGCATAGTCCGGCTGGAGCTGCAGCGCCGTGTTGAGATGGCGCGACGCCATCTC
>JBBTKS010000072.1:0-8370 GCA_038058885.1 Pseudomonadota bacterium | reverse complement strand
ATACCCCGCAGCGCGCGGCAACCCCCGGTCAGTCGGTGGTGTTCTACGATGGCGATGAATGCCTGGGTGGCGGCGTCATCGAGGAAGCCGTGCCCGTGTCACGGGACGCCGGTAACCGATCCGCGCATGCCTGAACCGGCATTTTCCAATCCGATCTGGTAAAATGGTCCTGTCCACGGGGAACGATCACAAGCAGGCACGCATGAACAAACCGACCACACCCGATGCACTGCTGTTGAATCCGCTCACCGCGCTGTCACCGCTCGACGGCCGCTACCAATCCAAAACCGCTCCGCTCCGCCCGCTCTTCAGCGAATACGGCCTGATCCACCGGCGCGTGCTGGTCGAGATACGCTGGTTGCTCGCGCTCGGCGGTCACAAAAAGATCAAGGAAGTACCACCCTTCTCTCCAGCCACGAAAAAACTCCTCGAGGGCATCGTTGCGAATTTCTCGGAAAGCGATGCGCGCCGCGTCAAGGAGATCGAGGCAACCACCAATCACGACGTCAAGGCGATCGAATATTTCCTGAAGGAAAAAACCCGCGGCAACAAGGAAATCGCGCGCTGCGCCGAATTCATCCACTTCGCCTGCACTTCCGAGGACATCAACAATCTTTCCTACGCATTGATGCTCAGGGACGGCCGCGACGGGGTACTGCTGCCGCGCATGGACAAGCTGATCGCGGCAATCACGGACCTGGCTACCCGCTACGCCGATCAGCCGATGCTGGCGCGCACCCACGGCCAGCCGGCTTCGCCGACCACGCTCGGCAAGGAAATGGCCAATGTCGCCTATCGCCTGAAACGCGCCCGCGACCAGGCGGCGGCCGTGCCGATTCTGGGAAAAATCAACGGCGCGGTGGGCAATTACAACGCCCATCTCGCGGCCTATCCGGAAGTCGACTGGCCGGCGATGGCCAAGTCCTTTGTCGGGGGGCTGGGGCTTGCGTGGAATCCCTACACCACCCAGATCGAGCCACATGATTACATCGCCGAGCTGCTCGATGCGCTGGCGCGGTTCAACACCATCCTCATCGATTTCAATCGCGACGTGTGGGGCTACATTTCGCTGGGTTACTTCAGGCAGAAAGTGGTCAAGGGCGAGGTCGGCTCGTCCACCATGCCGCACAAGGTCAATCCGATCGATTTCGAGAATGCCGAGGGCAACCTGGGCCTGGCAAACGCCCTGTTCCGCCATCTCGCGGAAAAGCTTCCTGTCTCGCGCTTCCAGCGCGACCTCACCGACTCCACCGTGCTGCGCAATCTGGGCGTGGCATTCGGGTACATGCTGCTCGCCGGCGACTCCTGCCTCAAGGGTATCGGCAAGCTCGAAATCAATGCCGGACGGCTCCAGCTGGACCTCGATCAGAACTGGGAGGTCCTGGCCGAGGCGGTGCAGACCGTCATGCGCCGTTACGGCGTGGAACAGGCCTACGAAAAACTCAAGGACCTCACCCGCGGTAAGGGCGGTATCACCCGCGATTCGATCCAGGCCTTCATCCGCTCGCTGAACCTCCCCGATGCCGCAAAAAAACGTCTGTTGGCGCTGACCCCCGCCGGCTACACGGGTAACGCCGCAATCCAGGCGAGAAATCTGACCAAAATCAAAAACTGATTCCGCCATTCCCATCTCCCCGACGCGCCTCCGTCCCCGTGCCATTCTCGCCACGTGGTCTATATATATATCTTGATGGCGGCGATCATCCGCTTGCGAGAGGAATATTCACCCTGGCATGGATACGGCAAAAAATACACCCGCCGAAAACAAACCGGAGCCGCCGCGCCGGGTAATCAGGGAGCGCGACGAAGTCGGCGATTTCCTGGCCGGGCTGGCGGAAAGCGCGACACGCGAGATCGTCATCTTCGCCCCGCAGATTGATGGTGTTTTATTCAATACCGCGCGCTTTGCCCGCGCGCTCGCCAGTTTCGCCGCGCGCCACCGCAACAACCTTGCGCGCATCGTGGTGGAAGACACGGAACAGGCCCTGCGCGACAACGACCGTCTCGTCGGCTTGTGCCGGCGGCTGAGCGACTTCATTCACATGCACCAGGTCTCCGACGAGCATATCGACATCCGCGAAATGTTCCTTGTCATCGATCACCGCGGTTACCTGCATCAGCCGGACATCGCCAAACCCGACTGTGTCGCGGACTCTCACAATGCGCACGATGCCGTACTGCTCGCGCGGCGCTTCGACGAATTATGGGACCGCAGCGAACCGATCCTTTCCCTGCGTTCGACGGGTCTGTGATTTTCGAGTCATCGATGTCAGCCCGCTTTCCTCGCGTTCTGTTTCTGGTACCGATCCTGTATGTCCTGGCGGCTTGCGGTCACATTCCGGCCGAGAACCCATCCGAGACGACCGGAAACCGCGCGGCGAATCTCGCGCTGACCATGGTCGGCAAACCTTACCGTTACGGCGGCAACACCCCGGCCGGGTTCGATTGCAGCGGTCTCGTGCAGTACAGCTACAGGCGCAGCGGCGTGAATCTGCCGCACGGCACCGACGAGTTGCGCCGCGTGACGCGCCCGATCGCGCGCGGCAAGCTGCAACGCGGCGATCTCCTGTTCTTCACGCAGGAAGGCCGCAAATCCTCGCACGTGGCGCTGTACATCGGTGACAGTCGCTTCGTGCACGCACCCTCCAGCGGCAAAAAAGTATACGTGGCGGGATTTGACGACTCCTACTGGCAGCGTCATTTCACGGAAGCACGCCGTCCCGACGCGGACTGACATGGATCGAGGCAGGCTGATCGTCACTGCCCTGCTGGTCGCGCTGACTGCCTTGCTGACGCTTGCCGGCGTCAGCGCCGAGGAGATGCGCGTTATTCAGTTGAAGCACCGTCCGGCGAGCGAAATCATCCCTCTGATTCGCCCCTTGCTCGGACCGGAAGACGCATTGAGTGGCACGGATTACCGGCTGATCGTTCGCACCTCGGACAGAAATCTGAAGGATATCGAGCGCCTGCTGGCGCAACTGGACGTGGCGCAACGGCAACTGCGCATCACGGTGGAGCAAGGAGTCGCGGATGATCGCGTCATCACTACTCATTCTGTCGAGGGGGAAGTCCCGATCGGCGACAAGGCGCGGATCAAATTGCCGGAAAAATCATCCGATAATCGTGGACTCGTCGTACAAAAAGACAACCTCCGGTTCCGAACCGACCAGCGCTCGACGGCCGGGCGGAATGTAGCTTCCCAGACGGTCATGACGTTGGATGGTCAACGCGCTTCTATCCACATCGGTCAGTCCGTGCCGCATGTAAAAAAGATTCTGGCGCTCGGTCGTGGCCAAGTGCTGATTGCCCAGGACATCGAGCTTCAGGACGTCACGACCGGTTTCGACGTACTGCCACGCGTGAGCGGGGACCGCGTGCGGATGGAGATCACGCCGCGCCTGTCCACGCTGCGCGACCCCGCTACCGGCCTTGCCGATTTCCATGAACTGGCTACGACGGTTGAGGCCAGGCTGGGCGAATGGATCGATCTGGGCACCATCCTCGGCCAGCGCAACGATATCGACCGCGCCATCCTGGAGAGCGCCGCGACGGAATCTGGCGAGCGTCGAACCATCCGCCTCAAGGTCGAGTAGCCTCTCTCAGGCACCCGCTTCCCGTGACGAGAAGGCGGGCACGAGTCCGGAAATAAATGTGCGTGCCTGCGGCTCCGACCGGGCGCCACTAAAACGACCGGCTTCCTCCCCCTGGATGAACAGGATGACGGTGGGGAAGCCGCGCAACTTGTAGCGTCCGGCGAGGTGCATATTCTCATCCACTTCCACCTTGGCGAGCAGCACCTCGCCATGGTAACCGCGAGTCACCTTCTCCAGCACCGGGGTCAGGAACCTGCAGGGCGGACACCAGTCGGCCCAGAAATCCACCCATACCGGTTGCTTATGGGAGGCCTCGAGTACTTTTTCAGAGAAATCCGTTTCGTTGACGTCAAAAATGAAGGAATGAGGCATTTTTATTGTTGGGATGAAGCAGAGTGAGTGCGGAGCGGCACCCGCCGTGCTATTTGATATCGGCGCCATTTTACCCGAGGCTTTGTGCCGGACAAAATCCGATCCTCCCCCTGGCACAAGAGGGAGTGACACGGCTCTTCGGACTACCTCACCGCAGCGAACAAGGCGATCAGTAAAAACAACAAGGTGATGCCTTGCAACCCGACGCGCGCGAACATGAGCTGGTGGCTGTGATGCTGATCGAACTCGCCTCCCCGCACCATGGAGACAATGCCCCAGAGCAATGTGCCTACCGTTGCCAACAGCGCAATGACAATAGCACTTGTGAGTACCGTCATGGTGACTTCCTCCGTCAGAATGAAAACCTGCCGCAAGTGTGCATATTTTGAGTGATGGTGCATTATGCTTTCCTTGATGTATATCAAACCTGTTGTTTTCATAAAAGGAAAGCTATAGTCGCGCGCCATGAATGCACGTGACTATGCCTTCCTGACCGATCTCCTGAGACAACCCACCGCTCCCTTCCGTGAGGGGCACATAATAGCAATGGCGACACGCCTGCTTGACCGGGTTCATGTTCCCTATTTCCACGATCCGGTCGGCAACATCGTTATTGGCTGCGGATCGCCCGCCGACTACCGCCAACGATTGCATGAAAAGAGCAAGGAGCCGCTGCGCGTTTTTATCGCGCACATGGATCATCCGGGGTTTCACGGCACCCGCTGGGTGTCGCCGACGCGTCTCCGCATCAAATGGCACGGCGGCTCGCCGGTACGGCATCTCGCTGGAAGCCGCGTATGGCTGGCAACCCGCGACGGTGAATGGGCGCAAGGCCGGCTCGGCCATGTGCGCCTTGTCAAATCACGGCACGCGATCGATACCGCCGAAGTGCGCATCACCGGCGCCGCAAAAACACCACGACCGAAGGCGAGCGCGCTATACGGTGGCTTCATGTTCCGCTCGCCGGTATGGCGCGCCGGAAAGAAACTTTACACCAAGGCCGCCGACGATCTCGTGGGCGTATTCGCCATCCTGCGCACCGCGATGGATCTTTATGCCGGTCGCCGCCGGAAAGCGCCGCCCTTCATCGGCCTGCTCACACGGGCGGAAGAAGTCGGCTTTATCGGCGCGGTTGGCCATCTTGAACAGGGATGGCTCACCGCGGCGCGCCGTCCGGTAATGTGCATCAGCCTCGAGACATCGCGAACATTACCGAACGCGCTCGTCGGCAAAGGGCCCGTGGTGCGGCTGGGCGACCGGCGCACCGTGTTTCATCCGGACTATCTCAAGGTACTGTCCGACGTGGCGCAGAAGTCGCTGCCGAAACGGCATCAGCGCCGCATCATGGATGGCGGTGCCTGCGAGGCGACGGCGGCCACCGCCTACGGGCTGCCCGCGATCGGCATCTCGGTACCGCTGGGCAATTACCATAACGAAGGATACGAAGGCGGACCGGGTTGTCGTGCCGTGCGCGGCCCGGCGCCGGAGTTCGTGCATCTCGACGATATCGGGGGCATGCTGAAGCTGTGCCGGGCCCTGATGCAATCGGGACTGCCGTGGGATCGACCCTGGAAAATTCAGCGCCGGCTGATGCGCCAGCGTCTGCAAGAATACCGGGTGCTTCTGCGAGGTTTCCGCTGAATGTCCGGGTTAAACGCCTGACGGCTTGGTCCCGGTGGCAAAAAGTGTTTCCACATTCAGCCACAAACCCTGTTCGACCATGAGCGGGCGCACGTCCGCCAGGTGTTCGGCGCGAAACGACTCCCGCCGGGCCGGGGGGATTCTCTCAACCCATTCACGCATGCCGCTGTTCCAGACGACCTCCCACCACTCAGCTTCGTCTTTCAGATGATAGCCAAGCTGCTCGGTGTGCACCTCGATATCCTTGAGACCGGCGCCACTCAGCAAATCACGACAGCGTTCGGGATCGGCGAGACGCATCGCGGCGAAGGGCGCGTCTTTGTCCGGCGCGTCCACGCCGTAATTTTCGATGCGCCGGATGAACAATTCCATCATCGGCTGGAAGGCCTGCTTCCCGAAAACAGTGAACAAAATACGGCCGCCCGGTTTTGTCACCCGCGCCCATTCCCGGAGCCCGACAGACATGTCGGGCAGAAAAAAAATGCCGAAAGAGCAGACAACGTGATCGAAATAGTCGCGGCGGAATTCCAGCGCGGCCGCGTCCATCACGTGCAAGTCGATATTGGGGATGCCGAATTTATCGATTTTTTCCTGCAAGCGATCGAGCATCCCCTCGGCCAGGTCTATCGCCATGACCCTGCCCTCGTGCCCCACGGCTTGCATGGCGGCCATGGCCACCACGCCGGTGCCGGTCGCCACATCGAGAATCCTGGAGCCGCGCGCCGGATTGAGCCGGACGATCAGACGATCGGCGCAGAACGGAAAGAAACGCATGGCGGGGTTGTCATAGCCGGCGGCAACGCGGTTAAACGCCGCCGCCACCTGCGCTCGGGGGTCAGGCATGATCATTCGGTGGCTATGATGTCAGAGAACCTTGCGGCGGGGAACATCGCATGTAACGCATCCGGGAACGAAGGCGCCAGACAGGCGACAGCCTGCAACCCTGGAGAGTCTGGAGCCTGAGTGAAGTTCCATGACCTTGGCACGGGATGAACGGACATGGACCCGCCTGCTCCCGGCGCCACCTGTCGGCCGGGCAACCCCAAATATCGTCGCGTCAACCCGTGTAACAGGCATGGGACCTATACTTTTTCCAAAGACATAGTTGTTACTTTTTCCCTCAGTTGGCAAGGATGTCATGTGACGGCAAGAAGTATTTTCCAGAAGGTCTGTCCAGAATGCATGGCCACGGTTCCACTGGATACCCGGGAATGCTCTTGTGGACATCATCTTGATCACGACGATACGGACACCACGCTCACCTCGGAAGAGATCCGGCTGAAGGCCGAGGAACTCTACGAAAACTACCTCGGGGCACGCGTCGAGCAGGCCGCCAAAGCCGCCAAAACCGCGCAGGCCGAATTTGCGCGCGAGCCATCGAACCCGGGTAAATCCGAACAGGTTGCTTCCGCGATACGTGAAGTGCAGATTGCCGAATCCGCCCTGGTGACGCAATCCGCGCACATAGCGGAAATGAAGAAGGCCATGTTGCCCACGGCCCGGCCTGCCGCCCCCAACCCCGTGGCGACCCCCGCGAGGAAACGGGCGACGGCATTGAACGCCGTCGCCACGAAACCCCACGCGCGGATTACGCGCAAACCCATCCCGGTCTTGACTGATGTGGTAGCCACGGCGCCTGCGCCGGTGCGCCTGAAACACGAGACCAAGGTGGTTGCCGTCACCTTCAAGAAATTACCGGCAACCGTGGCGCCATCCAGGAAGCCGGATATTGCACCACCGGTGCAATCAGCGACACCGAACCCCGCCTTCCGGCAGGCGCAGGCCGCCAAGGCGGAGAAGATCCTGCGCGCTAAAATCACTCAACCGGCTCCCGTTGTGAAGGCAGTCAAAGAAGAAGCGCGCATGATGCCGGTGGCGGAACCCAAACCATCACAAACACCACCTGTTACCGCGAAGACCGCGCCCCGCCTGTATGCCCCGCGAGACAAAAAGGACTGCCCGAATTGCACAGCGTCCGTGGCCCTCGCGGCGGCACGGTGCCGCTGTGGTTATGAATTCCCGTCCAGCGAACACCTGATACCAGCGCTCGCCATGAGCGACGAGGAACGCGCGGAATTTGCCAAGCTCTTCAGCACGCCTTGAACGTTGCCGTCGCGCGAAAATGCGCGGGCCTACCCTTTGGCTGACTTTCTGTCGATTTCCTGGTTGATCCCGTAAAACAATTCCTCCATCGGCTGCGGCTTGGCCACGCCGTAGCCTTGGGCGAAATCCACCCCGATGTCACGCAATAATTGGAGTATCTCGTCGTTTTCCACGAATTCCGCAACGGTCTGAATACCCATGGCATGACCAATCTGATTAGCGGCTTCCACCACGGCGCGATTGACCGAATCGCTGGCGATATGGCGCACGAAGCTTCCGTCGATCTTCAGAAAATCCACCTTGAGGGCTTTGAGATAACCGAACGAACTCAGGCCGGTACCGAAATCATCGAGCGAGAAGCGACAACCCATGCCTTTGAGCACCGCAATAAACTGCGTCGCCCGCGTGAGGTTGAGCATGGCGGTGGTTTCGGTGATCTCGAAACAGATCTGTTCCGGGGAAATGCCGGTTTTAGCGAAAGCATCGATGACAAACTTCAGAAAATTATCTTCGCTCAACGACTGGCCGGATAGATTGATGGAAAATAACCATCCTCGGGTAATGGAGGCGTGCTGCGCAGTGGTTTCGAACGCCTTGCGCACGACCCAGCGGTCGATCGACGTCATGAGATTGTAGCGTTCCGCCGCCGGAATGAAGGCCA
>JBBTKS010000071.1:0-7064 GCA_038058885.1 Pseudomonadota bacterium | reverse complement strand
CGACCTCGATGCGATCGACCTCGGCGCGGACCCGGGGGCCGGGCCGGCCCGTCACGTCGGCCGCGAGGCGCCCTTCGATCAATCGGCGAGTCCCGAGATGATCGGGGCCGTGCGCTTCAACGAGGCCGAGGCGGCCCTCGCCGCCATCGAGGACGGCTGGGACTCTACCCTGGTCGGACTGTACGGCCAGGCGCCGGGAAAGAATGCGGCCGAACAGCTCGAGACGGCCGAAGGCTGGCTGTCATCGCATCGCAGTGACCCGAAACTGCTGCTGACGCTCGCGCGTCTCGCCTTGCATAACAAGCAGGACAGCAAGGCGCGCGGCTATTTCGAACAGTGCCTGACGCTGCACGGCCCGTCCGAGGCCTACCACGAACTGGGCAATCTGATGGAACGTCTCGGAGAAAAAGACAAGGCGCTCAACTACTACCGACACGGTCTGGAGATGTACGCCAATGAACTGCGTGCCGCCCCCGCGCACGGGCTGGGCTCAACCGTTTCCCGTTTCCGCGCGGCACGTTAGACATCATCGTTTTCTTAACGTAGCCCGTATGGAGCGAAGCGGAATACGGGAAACGGTTTGGAACCCCGGATTTCGTTGCACTTCATCCGGGCTACACGTAATTTAGTTTGGTGACTCAAGCGCAGTATTTTGCGCGCGGAAAATATCCATCGAATAGGTAAAATCGCCCACCCATTTTCCGGCGCGGTAATCAATGCGCACGACGTCCGGCACGAAACCCTTTCGGTCCACAGCCATGGGGAAGTCGCTGGCCACGGCGCCGCTGTCAATCTCATCGAAACTGCACGCCTTCTCGTAACGCGCCGGCCGGAACCACACACTGAGTTTCGGGTTGACGCGAACCGCGTCCTTGTTTGCCACATCGCTGAACCACACGCGCTTGGCGATCATGCAACCGAAAATCAGTTGCACCTCGGCGTACAGGGGTGCGCTGCGTTGCGCCAGCGCGCGTTCCGCCGCGGCGCTCAGTTCCACACGCACCGGCTTCCCATGGAGTTGAATCGTGGCGTTCATTTTTGTTCCGGTTCGCCGGGCTTTTCGGAAGATTCAATCGCTTCGCGATTTTTCTCGGCGCCCTGCCGGAGGGTGTTTTCTACGGCGCGCGCCTTGTCCTTCATCTGTAATTGAGAGCCGAATACCGTGTCTTTGACGTCTTTTTTCTGCCCATCGCACGCCGCCAGCAGCGTCATCATCGCCATTACAGCAAGAAATATTCGCATCGTTGATCTCACCTTGAGCCAGCCCGCGTCAGGTACCCGACGCATGGGCGTGTTCAAATGAATCATAGTACAGCCGGTCATCGGGCAGGTCGTGGGCTTTTACCGCCTTTTTGAGCGCCTCGATCATGGGCGGCGGGCCGCTGGCGTACACCTCATGCCGGCTCAGATCGGGGTGATCCGCAATCACGGCCTCGTGCACCCAGCCGGTACGGCCGCTCCAGTGGTCCTCGGGCAGAGGCTCGGAAAGCACCGGCGTGTAGCGGAAGTGAGCGTGCTCACGGGCCCAGGCCTGCGGCAGATCGTGCAGGTACAGATCACGCTGCGCGCGCACGCCCCAGTACAGATGCAGCGGCCGCGTCGTGCCCTGGGCAAAGGCATGATCGAGAATGCTTTTGATCGGCGCAAAGCCGGTGCCGCCGGCGACCAGAATCACCGGACGATCCGCCGCTCCCGACTTCCTGTCTCCCGTGACGTACATGGACGTACTAATGCCGCGAGAAGCAGGATGCTGAGAGCGGCCGGCATTTGTACTTCCCTGTACATCAGAATCTTCGCGCAGGAAAAAAGTCCCGAGCGGGCCCTGAAAACGCAGCAGGTCCCTTTCCTTCATCGTGGTGAAGACTTTCTCGCTGAACAAGCCGCCCGGAACATGGCGGATATGCAGCTGGAGCAATTCATCCGCGTGCGGCGCAGTGGCGAGCGAAAAGCTGCGCCGTTGGTTACCGCTAAGCAGGATGTCGATATATTGACCGGCGAGAAATTGCAGACGCTGGCCTTCGGCCAGCTTGAGCGACAACTGCATCACGTCGGGCGCGAGTCTGTCCAGCTTCATCACGCGGCACGGCATGATGCGGATCGGAATGCCTTCCGCCGCGCTGATTTCCCTGGCCTCGATCACCAGATCCGACAGCGGCACGGCCTGGCAGAAAAGTGCGGCGCCCGCGCCCCTCTCCTCATCGCTCATGGCCTTGGCTTCGTACTTGCCGTAATCGACTTGGCCGGTGATGATTTTTCCCTTGCACGTACCACAGTCGCCGTTGCGGCAGCTGTAGGCCAGCGTCACGCCCTGGCGCAGGGCCGCGGCCAGGACGGTTTCTTTCTCATTGGCGGTAAATTCATGCCCGCTGGATTGGATCTGGATCTTGTGTGTCATGGGGAAATCTGTATGCGGGTTCGAGGCTTCGCGATGATCGGATGCCTATTGTTCCCCAAAACATCGATGAGGAAAACCACAGATATAACGCGAGTATGCCGGCGCACAACGCCGGCATGATTACAGGAAGTACGATGGAAACTGGTGGGGCAGGATACAGCCGATTAAATCCAGGAGACGCCGTTGACGTTTTCCAGGATTTTCACCGCGCGGTCGACCTGATGCTGCTTGAGCGCCTCGCGCGCCGCGTCGTTGCATTCCTCGCGCGTGCCGCACTCCGTGCCATCCACCTGATACACCAGACGGTTGGCGGTGCGCGCGTAGGCCGCGCCGTTCCACTCGAAGCGGCTGTAGGCGCCCTGCGTGGAAGAAATTTCGGAATAGGTTTCGATCAGCGGATAACCCCCCGCGGTTTCCTGCAGGCGAAAGTATCTGTCGAAAGCGAGCAGGGTGACGGCGGATCCGCCGGCCTTTTCCACCAGCCAGGCGCGGCAACCGCTGCCTTGGCACAATTCATTCGTCACCATGAACAGGTCGCCTCTCCCGGTCTTGGCCACCCAGCGACGGGTGAACTCCGGCTGGTGGCAGACCTCCAATTCCCCGGTCACGGAAACCGCGCAACGGTTGGCGATATCCGCCGGGATCTCGCGGTCGGCGAGCACCGGGTCGGACGTCTCGCCGGTGCCGGTCCAGATGAGGGCGGCGAAACCGGCGATCAGTGCGCTCAACAATGTCAGGGCTTTATTCATGGTTCTGTCTCTTGTCAGATAAAGAGCATAATCCATGCCACGACCGCCAACGCTGAAAAATCCATTGATTACAGTGTATTACGGCATGGCTGAAGGCGCTTTTGGCACCGGGATAGACGCGGAATTTTACGACGCTTTACCTCCGGCGTCACCCGGGGAAGCAGCGCACGAACGGTCTGCAGCGATACATTTGACATTCACCCCCCTGCTCCCTTAAATGGCGGCCCATGCTTGAACAAGCCCTGTGTCGGAATTTCAGCGTGAAATGAACGGTCCGGTTCTGGTTGAAGTCATCAATCTCACGCGCTTCTACGGCACGCTGCAGGCGGTCAAGGACGTCAACTTTACGATCCGAAAGGGAGAAGTGCTCGGCTTCCTCGGCCCCAACGGTGCGGGCAAGACCACCACCATGCAGATCATCAGCGGTAATCTCGCGCCCTCGGGGGGGAGCGTGACCATCGCCGGCCACGATCTGCTCGACGACCCGCGTGCCGCCAAAAGCCAGATCGGTTACCTGCCGGAACAACCGCCGCTCTACCGCGAACTCACGGTGGACGAATACCTCGATTACTGCGCGGCGCTGAACCGCCTTCCGCGCGCGCAACGTCGCCGTGCGCGCGAAACCGCCAAGGAACGCTGCGGCCTGCAGGACACCGGCCGGCGGCTCATCGGCAACCTGTCCAAGGGCTTTCAGCAACGCGTCGGCATCGCGCAGGCGATCATCCATCTGCCGCCGGTGGTGATACTGGACGAGCCCACGGTCGGGCTCGATCCGATCCAGATCCGTGAAATCCGCGCGCTCATCCGCGAACTGGGCCGGGAGCACGGCGTGATTCTATCCACGCATATCCTGCCCGAAGTGCAGACCACTTGCGACCACGTGCAAATCATCAATCAAGGCGAACTGGTGCTGAACGAAAGTATCGAGGGCCTGGAGCATCACATGAAATCCGCCTCGATCACCGTCGCCTTCCGTCATCCGCCGGCGATTGAAACACTGCAACAACTGAAGGGAGTAAAAACAGTGCAGGCGAAAAAGGACGGGCGCATGCACGTCTTCCATGAAACCGGGCACAACCCGACGGACGATATCCTGCGTCTGGCGGTGGAAAAGAACTGGGGCTTGTATGAAATCCGTCCCGGACGGCTTTCGCTCGAACAAGTGTTTCTGGAATTGACCTCGGCCGCAGGCGAGACCGTCACGATGGAAGCGCCGGCCATCACGGATTCGCTGGAGGGCCGGGCGTGATATTCACCATCGGTCTGCGCGAACTGAAGTCGCTGTTTCTCTCGCCGCTCGCCTGGTCCATTCTCGCCGTGGTGCAACTGATCCTGGCATACCTGTTCCTGGGCCGGATTGAAATCATCCAGATGTATCAGGCACAACTCATGGCGATGGACGGCGCACCCGGCGTGACCGAAATCATCCTGCCCGATCTGCTCGGCAATGCGGCGATCATCCTGCTGCTGGTGGTGCCGTTGCTGACCATGCGTCTTGTCGCCGAGGAGCGACGCAACCGCACGCTCTCGCTGCTTTTCAGCTCACCGCTGTCGATGACCGAAATCGTGCTCGGGAAATATCTCGGCATCCTGCTGTTCCTGCTCGTGCTGCTGGCGCTGATCGCGCTCATGCCGCTGTCCCTGCTCGCCGGGGCCCGGCTGGATTTCGGCCTGCTGGCGGCAAGCTTTCTGGGATTGGCGCTGCTGCTCGCGGGCTTCGCCGCCGTCGGGCTTTTCATGTCCACGCTGACGCAGTACACGACGGTGGCGGCCATCAGCACCTTCGGCGCGCTGCTGCTGTTCTGGATTCTCGACTGGTCGGGCCAGGGATTCGCCGGCGGCAACTGGCTCGCGTATCTCTCGCTTTTCAATCATTACAAGCCGTTTCTCGACGGGATTTTCGACAGCGCGGACGCGGTCTATCACGTGCTGCTCATCACCACCTTCCTCGTGCTCAGCATCCACCGCCTGGATGCCGACCGGCTCGGAGGTTAATCATCTTATGTCAAGACGAACAAGCGAAGCGAGTAGGGCTACCTTGATGCGTCATACCCCGCGGGCCAAATGGCAGCTACGTCTCATGAACGTGAGCTTCGTGGTGCTGTTTCTGGTCGCCGTCGGGCTGCTGCAGTGGCTGGCGCACGAATACCACCTGCAGTTCGACTGGACCCAGGCGCGCCGCCATTCGCTCTCGCCTGCCAGCGTCGCGGTAATCGAGCGGCTCAAGGAGCCGCTCAAGATTACCGCCTTTGCCAGCTCGCGCGGCGAAACCCGGCGCGTGATCCAGGACATGGTGACGCGCTACCAGAAATACAAACCGGATATTCAAGTCGAGTTCGTCAACCCGGACACCGCGCCTGAGAAGGCGCGCGCTGCGGGCATCTTGGGTGAGGGCGAACTGGTACTAGAGTATGGCGACGCCAAAGAGAATCTGCCTCCGACTCAAATCAACGAGGAGAATTTCACCAACGCGCTGACACGCCTCGGCCATCGCGGTGAGCGCTGGGTTATTTTCTTGAGCGGTCATGGCGAGCGCAGCCCCGACAAACAGGCGAACTTCGATCTCTCGACCTGGGCCGCGCAAATGCGCAAGCGCGGCTTCAAGACCAAAACGCTGTCGCTCGGCGAGCATCCGCAGATTCCGCAAAACACCACGGTGCTGGTGATCGCCGGCCCGCGCACGCGCCTGCTGCCCGGCGAGGTGAAAGAAATCCAGAATCATCTCGACCGCGGCGGCAATCTGTTGTGGTTGCACGATCCGGGCCCGCTGTTCGGGCTGGAACCGCTTGCGGAATCGCTCGGCATCGAATTCCAGCCAGGCGTGATTGTTGACCCAGTATCCGAAAACATCACTGGCTACAGAGACGCTATCGTGATTGCACAATACAGCACGCATCCCGTAGTCCGCGACTTCGGAAACATCACAGTGTTCTGGCAAGCCGGCGGCATCAGTCTGAGGGCACCCGAGGGCTGGCAAGGATCGGTGCTGATGGATACGCGCGCTTCCAGCTGGTCGGAAACCGGTGCGCTCAACGGGCCGATCCAGTTCGACAAGGGCAAGGACATTCGCGGTCCGCTCAATCTCGCGGTGGCGCTGACACACACCCTGGATAAGCGCGAACAGCGCGTGATCGTGTTCGGCGACGGCGACTTTCTGACCAACACATATATCGCCAATGCCGGCAACCTCGATATCGGCATGAGCCTCGTCAACTGGCTGTCGCAGGATGACGCCTATGTCAACATCCCGATCAAAACAGCGCGTGACCGCACGCTCAACTTGTCACATAACGTCCAGATCGCCATCGCCACCGGATTCCTCGTGGTTCTGCCGCTGTTCATGATCGGCAGCGGGGTGTTCATCTGGTTGCGCCGGCGCAAACGCTGAACGGAGGCATGGATGCCGGAAACCGAAAAAAACGACAATCCCGGATCGTCCGGAACACGCCCACAGTTTGCCTCGGGCTTTAAACGCCGCTGGCTGCTCAACGCCGGCTTGCTGGGGCTGATCGCCGCACTGGCCTGGATCGTGGTGCAACGCTCCGCTCAGCAACAAGACGTTCCAGGCCCGCCATTGACCGGCCTGTCGGCCGCGGCTGTCTCGCATGTGCGCATCGAACGCCCCGGGCAGCCAGCCATTGCGATCGAGAAATCCGGCAATGAATGGAAACTCACCGCGCCGTTGCCGGCACGCGCTAATCGTTTAAACGTCGAAAACCTGCTGCACGTGCTGTCGGCACCGGCTGAGACACGCTTTCCAGCCGTTACCGCAGAGCTTCCCCCGTACGGCCTCGAGAAACCATCGGCACGCGTGCGGCTGGAGAACGAGGAAATCGCCTTTGGCACTCTGCATCCGCTCAAGAACAAGATTTACGTTCTGCACAATAACGAGGTGGCGCTGATCCCCGGCTATCATCTCT
>JBBTKS010000070.1:0-7933 GCA_038058885.1 Pseudomonadota bacterium | reverse complement strand
GGACGCCCTTGCATCTGGCCCGGCATCGGCAACGGATCAAAAGCGCCAGACTTGGTGACACGGGCATGTCAAGTCAGTTGGATGCAGTCATTTCAGAATCCGCTCCAGGCATGTAGGGGCATTATGTTTCACGCTACAAATTAGGGAAGCTCTGAATAAGTCGTCCGTTCGTGGTGAGCTTGTCGAACCATGAACGGACGACGCCACGGAATCAGTGAGCTGTACCAGCACGCCCTTCGACAAGCTCAGGGCGAACGGAATTAATCAGAGCTTCCCTAGGCGTTCAGCGCAGCACGAAGGCCAGCGCTAGCGGCAGACTGACCAATCCCGCCAGGTTACCGAGCATCACGATCGAGGCGACTTTCCCCGGCTCCTGCCGATATTGCTCGGCCACCAGATAATTCAGCACCGCCGGTGGCAACACACTAAACACCAGCAGCAGGCTCGACTGCAATGGTGTCAAGCTCAGAAACGGTTGCACGATCAGCAGCATCAACACGCCGGTCACCGGACAAATGACGGCGCCGAGCAGCCCGATGCGCCACTCCCGGAAATCAACGCTGGTCAGACGCGTGCCCAGCGAGAACAACAACAAGGGGATGGAGGCCTGGCCGAGCAGGTTGACGGTTTCCCGCAGCGGCGTCGGCACTCCCCAGCGGAAAAGACTGAAGGCCATCCCGACCAGCGTGGCGGCGACGATGGGTTGCACCAGCACCTTGCGCAGTGGCGCGCGATGATCCATGAGATAGGTGCCCAGGGTAAAATGCAGGCCGTTTTCGACCAGAAACAACACCACGGCCGCCGGTAGCGCGCGTTCGCCAAAAGCAAATACCGCGAGCGGCAGGCCGATGTTCCCGGAGTTGGTGAACATCATCGGCGGCACGAACGTCTTGAACGACAACCCCGATGCCTTGGCCACCGGCCAGGCCAGCAGGCCCGAGCCCAGCACGATGGCAGCGGCACCCAGGGCGAGCCACCCGTACTCGGCAAGCTGAAAATCCTTGCCGGACAGGACATGAAATATCAGCGCCGGCAGGAGGATCGTCATGTTGATCTGGTTCGCCGACGTCATGTCCGGTTGACGCCAGCGGCTGTAAAGGTAGCCGACGGCAACGATCGCAAAGATCGGGAAGACGATGCTGAAAAGGCGGACGATGAGCATGACGTGACCGGCGCAGGGAAAGGCAGATTATGCGGAATCGATGCGGCTTCTCACAAGGCCGGCGTTCCGCGATGGATTAATGATTGCATGAAAATGTCTTCCCTGTATCTTATTCATCAGCCGGGCAATAAGGAGGAAAGCAATGCCGGATAACAGCATGGTGGTTGAAAAGGCGGCGTTAACATTGGCTGCCGCCAGGAAAATCGTCGCTGCCGCGGAGGCCGAAGCGCTGAAACACGCCTGGCCGGTGGTTATTGCGGTTGTCGATGAGGGTGGCAACCTGATCTGTCTGCAACGTCTCGACAACGCCCAGTTCGGCAGCGTGGACATTGCCATCCAGAAAGCCAGATCGGCGGTGGCGTTCAAGCGGCCTACCAAGGCCTGGGAGGAACTCCTGGCGAGCGGACAGCATAGAGTTCTTGGTTTGCCGGGCGTATTGTCATCGGAAGGCGGCGTGCCGCTGACTTGGAAAGGCCAGATCGTTGGCGCCGTCGGCGTCAGCGGAGTCAAATCGTCCGAGGATGGTCAGATCGCCCGCGCCGGCGCGGCGATCCTGGAGTGATTTTGCAGGCTGGCATGACACCAGATGAGATGGCTCCCCGGGACGGACTCGAACCGCCGACCCAGTGATTAACAGTCACTTGCTCTACCGACTGAGCTACCGGGGAATGATCGGAAGGGCGCGTATGTTATGGTGGAAAGTGGGCCAGGGTCAAGGCAATCTGCTAGGAACAGCGCAGCGGCTTGTCTTCCGAGGTTTTGGTGGTGACGCGCGGCCGGCCGGTCCAGTAGACAATTATGCCTTTGGCCTTTTCCGCGCCTCGCCTGTCACAAAAGGTGAACGTGGCGGCCCGAATAGCTTCGCCGGCGGAGTTGTATCCCATGTATGTGTAGGTGCCGGACTCACCGTAGTGCAGCGTCATGTTTCCTGACAACGCCTCTTGGACGTGGAGGATCGTCTCACCGACGTCAAGCTTATGGTTCTTGTTGTCATCCGCAAATACCAGCCAGCCTTCCTGCCAGACGGAGGCGCCGGTACATGCAACTCCATCGCGACTTTTGCACAAGGTTACCCGGACATTACGTTTGATGGCTTCGTTGCGCGCCAGGCTGAGATGCCCCATTAACTGATTCACGGCGGCTGTCATACGCGCATCCTGCAGCAGGCTGCTCATGCCCATGGCGCCCATCCCTAGTACACTCGCCACCGCAGAAGTGACGATCAGATCGTAGAGCGAATAGCCGCTCTGCTTCAGGCGATGCCTGAAGCTTGGCAGTGGTGATAATGATCCAGGCAAATAACGATTCACCCCATCCATCCTGTTTTTGTTGGCGCCGCTATCCCGCGACGTTTTTTATCTTCGGTTTAGCAGCCTGTTATTTTCAAGAGTTATTATGCCAACCTTTATTCAGTCTGCAAGACCTGCAAAGTAAGCTTTATATCGAAGTCTTGGGCATTAATTCGTGCCGAGCAATTTCTCAATCCGACCAAGCGCTTTTTCAAGCGCCTCCATGGAAGTGGCGTAGGAAAGGCGCAGGTGACCTTCGGCGCCAAAAGCGGAGCCGGGAACCAGCGCCACTCCACCTTTATTAAGCAGGTACTCGGCCATCTCGACATCATTGCCCACACTGTCGGTAGTGGCAATCGCCTTGCTGAAATCCGGAAATGCATAAAACGTTCCCTGCGAGGGCAGGCAGCGCACGCCGCGAATCTTGTTCAGCCGGCTCACCACGCGATCGTGCCGTTCCTTGAATGCGCGCACCATCGGCGCAATGCAGCCTTGATCGCCGTTCAGCGCCGCCTCCGCCGCGACCTGCGCGATTGAGGTCGGATTGGAGGTGCTCTGCGACTGGATTTTCTTCATCGCCGCGATCAACGGCTTCGGGCCGGCGGCATAACCGATGCGCCAGCCGGTCATGGCATACACCTTCGAAACTCCGTTTAGCACAATCGTGCGGTCCTTGAGGTCGGGGCAGACGTTGAGGATATTGCAGAACGGCTCATCTGACCACAGGATATGTTCGTACATGTCATCCGTGGCGATCAGCACCTGCGGATGCTTGCGCAGCACCTCGCCGAGCGCCGTGAGTTCCGCGCGCGTATAGACCGCTCCCGTCGGGTTCGACGGGCTGTTGATGACGAGCAAACGCGTCTTGCGGGTGATGGTGCGATCGAGTTGTTCGGGACGAATCTTGAAGGCCTGATCGATGCCGGCCGAGATAATCACCGGACTGGCGTCCGCGAGCAGCACCATGTCAGGGTAGGATACCCAGTACGGCGCCGGGATGATAACCTCGTCACCGTTGTCGAGCAGCGCTTGCGCCAGGTTGAAAAAACTTTGCTTGCCGCCAACGGAGACCAGGATTTCCTCCGGCGTGTAATCAAGTCCGTTGTCGCGTTTGAATTTGGCGATTACCGCCTGCTTGAGCCCGGGCGTGCCGTCCACGGCGGTGTATTTGGTGAAGCCGTCGCGGATGGCGCGGATCGCCGCCTCCTTGACGTGCTCCGGAGTGTCGAAATCGGGCTCGCCCGCGCCGAGGCTGATGACATCCTTGCCTTGAGCCTTGAGTTCCTTGGCCCGGGCATCGACAGCCAGCGTCGGGGAGGGTTTGATGCGGTTGACGCGGCCTGACAGGCGGATGGTGGACAACGGTTCCTCGTGAAATCGGTATTGGAAAAACGCGGTAATATACCCGCAAGTCAGCGGAAAAACGATAGCGTATGAACCAGAAGCTCGAACTTCTCAGCCCGTTTCAGCCTGCGGGTGACCAACCGCAGGCTATTGAGGCGCTCATGGCGGGGCTGCGCCACGGCGAGGCCTGCCAGACCCTGCTGGGCGTGACCGGTTCGGGCAAGACTTTCACGATCGCCAATGTCGTGCAGCAGCTGCAGCGGACGACGCTGGTGCTGGCGCCGAACAAGACGCTCGCCGCCCAGCTTTACTCCGAATTCCGCGATTTCTTTCCGCGCAACGCCGTGGAATATTTCGTGTCGTACTACGACTACTACCAGCCCGAGGCCTACGTCCCTTCCTCGGATACTTATATAGAGAAGGACGCCTCGATCAACGAGCAGATCCAGCAAATGCGCCTGTCGGCCACCAAGGCCCTGCTCGAACGCGAAGACACCATCATTGTGGCCACGGTCTCGGCCATCTACGGCCTGGGCGACGTGGACGCCTACCACAGCATGATTCTGCATCTGCGCCAGGGTGCCACCATGGATCAGCGCGCCATCCTGCAACGGCTGACGGAGATGCAATACACGCGCAACGATCTGGAACTGCGCCGCGGCACGTTCCGCGTGCGCGGTGACGTCATCGACATCTTCCCGGCCGAGTCGGAAAAGCTCGCCGTGCGCGTCGAGCTGTTCGGCGATGACGTGGAAAATATCTCCGAATTCGATCCCCTGACGGGCGAAGTCGCCGGGCGCCGGGTGCGGATGACCATTTTTCCCTCGTCGCATTACGTCACGCCGCGCGAGACCATCGTGAAGGCGATCGATGAGATCAAGGTCGAGTTGCGTGAACGTCTGGAGCAGTTGCGCTCCCTGGACAAGCTGGTCGAAGCGCAGCGCCTGGAACAGCGCACGTTGTACGATCTCGAGATGATGCGCGAGGTGGGCTATTGCGCCGGAATCGAAAATTACTCACGTTATCTTTCCGGACGCAAGACCGGCGAGCCGCCGCCGACGCTTATCGACTATTTGCCGAAAAACGCATTGCTGGTGATTGACGAAAGCCACGTGACCATTCCACAGCTGGGGGGCATGTACAAGGGCGACCGCTCACGCAAGGAGACGCTGGTCGAATATGGCTTCCGTCTGCCTTCGGCGCTCGACAACCGGCCGCTACGCTTCGATGAATTCGAACGTTTGATGCCGCAGACCATCTTTACTTCAGCCACGCCGGGACCATACGAACGCGAGCGTTGCCACGGCGTCGTTGTGGACCAGATCGTGCGCCCGACCGGCCTGGTCGATCCGGAAGTGGAGGTGCGGCCGGCAACGGCGCAGGTGGATGATCTTTTGTCCGAGATCCGCCTTCGCGTCGCGGACGGCGAACGCGTGCTGGTCACCACGCTCACCAAACGCATGGCCGAAGACCTCACTGAATATATGCACGAGCACGGCGTGCGCGTGCGCTACCTGCATTCGGACATCGAGACCATCGAGCGCTCGGAGATCATTCGCGATCTGCGCGCCGGCACCTTCGACGTGCTGGTCGGCATCAATCTGTTGCGCGAAGGGCTGGATATTCCCGAGGTGTCGCTGGTCGCCATCCTCGACGCCGACAAGGAGGGCTTCCTGCGCTCAACACGCTCCCTGATCCAGACCATCGGCCGGGCGGCGCGCCATATTCACGGCAAGGCCATGCTATATGCCGACCGGATGACGGACTCGATGCAGGCGGCCATCGGCGAAACCGAGCGCCGGCGGCTGAAACAGATCGCCTACAACAAAACCCACGGCATCACGCCCAAGGGCATCATCAAGGCGGTCAAGGAAATCATCGACGGCGTGCCGCCCACGCACCCGCTGTTCGGCACGAAAAACTACGGCACCAAATCCGCTCATGCCGGGCGCGAGTTCCTGCGCGCCGCCGAGGAGGAGGCCGAGTACGCGGCCATGGCGCCGGATGCCTTGGCGAAGGTGCTCAATAAACTCGAAAAACAGATGTACGCCCACGCCCGCGACCTCGAGTTTGAAAAAGCGGCGGCCTTGCGCGACAAAATTCATAATCTCCGTGAGCGGAATTTCGGTGTTATTCGGGGCGTCGGGCGTAAGTTGGGATAATCGAAAGACGGCCAGCAAGGCCATAAAGCCCGCAACGACGATGGATGGTCTTTTAACTCAACCTGGAAACCGCTAAAAATCAGCGAAAAACAGGGCACACCTCATCCTTGGCTTATTTCTTGCACTCTAATAAGAACCTATATTACCAACAGGTAGAGGTGCGTGCCATGAAACGACCGTATAGTTTCCTTTTCGTCGGCCTCGGACTGGTTGTTGCTTCCTTGGCCTTTGCCGCCACCGAAAATTCGCCCGTGACCAAGAAATTGACCTGGGCCGGTTGCGGCATATCCAAAAACGCCTTCATGGCCGAAATGGTCGCTGCCTACAAAAAGAAAACCGGCATCGAGGTCGAACTCAAAGGCGGCGGCGCCACCAAGGGTATACGAGAAGTTGCCTCGCAGGAGGTCAACATCGGAGGAACCTGTCGGCATGTCATTGAGGACACGAAGACGTACATGACATTGCCGGAAGAACGCCGAGTACAGCTCACGCCGGTGGCCTGGGATGCGCTGGTTGTTATCGTGCACAAGGACAATCCGGTTAACAATATTACGTTGGCGCAAGTGCGCGAGATTTATACTGGCAAGATTACCAACTGGAGAGAGTTAGGCGGGAAAAATGAGCCTGTCGAGCTGTATGTGCGGAAGGGGAAGATATCGGGTGTGGGCCGAACGCTACGCGAACTGGTTTTCGCCAACTACGACCAGGAATTCACGGCGACCCATGTGGTGGAATCATCGGGCCCGCTGGAAAGGGCCATTGTTGAGAATCCCCGGGGCATCGGCATCACCGGTATCAGCAGCGCTCGCAAGCTCAAGGCTAAAATCCTGATGTTGAATGGCAAGGAACCGAGCTATGAAAACATCAAGAAAGGCGATTACCTGCTGTACCGCCCGCTGTACATGGTGACGCGGATGCAGCTAAAACCTGAACCGGAGATCCAGAAATTCCTGGACTTCGTGATGGGCCCGGAGGGCCAGCAGGTGATGCGCAGCGTCGGCACCGTGCCGTACCAGGACGGCATCCATCTGTGGCTCAAGTATCTCGACCAACAGAACAAGGCCATCGCCAACATGCGCGGCAAGGCGGACGAGAACGGCGCCAAGACCCCGAAGGTGAAGGGCAAATCGAAAACCCCGTAGACGGGTCAAACTTGTGAAACGCCGCGAAGCTGTGCTATTTTGCGCGCCTGTGGAGCGCAGGCGCGTAGCTCAGTGGTAGAGCACCACCTTGACATGGTGGTGGTCGGTGGTTCAATCCCACTCGCGCCTACCATTTATCTGCTTACAGCCCGGTATTGCCGGCTGTTTTGACAACTGTTATGCCGAAACCCGTTTACGCGGCCGTTCGTAGAGGCCGCCACTGACGCCCCAGGGTCACGCACCATGCCTGTTATCACGCTGCCGGATGGCAGCCATCGCGAATATCCCCAACCGGTTACGGTCGCCGACATTGCCGCGAGCATCGGGCCGGGATTGGCGCGCGCCGCGCTTGCCGGCCGCGTCAACGGCAAGCTCGTGGACACCTCGTTCCGCGTCGAACAGGACGCCGAGCTCGCGATCATCACCGACAAAAGCCCGGAGGGGATCGAGATTATCCGCCACTCCACGGCGCATCTGCTGGCGCAGGCCGTCAAGGAGCTGTTCCCGGAAGCCCAGGTCACGATCGGCCCGGTTATCGAGAACGGCTTTTATTACGATTTCGCTTTCAAGCGCGGCTTTACGGAAGAGGACTTGTCGAAAATCGAGCAGCGTATGCACGAGATCGCCAAGCGCGATTACCCCGTCAGCCGCACCGTCATGCCGCGTGACGAGGCCATCGGGTTTTTCCGCGGCATGGGCGAGGAGTACAAGGCCAAGATCATCGAGGACATTCCCGCCGGCGAGCACATATCGCTCTACCGCCAGGGAGAGTTCATCGATCTCTGCCGCGGTCCGCACGTGCCCTCGACCGGCAAGCTCAAGGTCTTCAAGCTG
>JBBTKS010000069.1:0-1423 GCA_038058885.1 Pseudomonadota bacterium | reverse complement strand
TTCCGTCTTTCAGGGCACGGAAACGCCGCACGAGCTGCCGGGTGTTGAAGGAGAACCAGGCTCCACGACCGCACCACCGGACCAGGCGCCGGATAACGTGCGCGAGAAGCTGTTTTGATGGGCACCAAACCCCGCTCTCCCCAGGTCGGGTACCGGTCCAAATCCCAGGCACCGGGCACGGACGAGTTGCGCCGGCAGATCGCCGCGGATGCCGCGCGCATCATGGTGGAAGAGGGCGTACGCGACTTCCACGCCGCCAAGCGCAAGGCTGCCACGCGTCTCGGTTTGCCCGAGACCAAACATCTGCCGGGCAACGACGAGGTGGATTCCGCGCTGCAGGAATACCTGCGGTTGTTTCACGCCGGACGTCTCACGCAGAGCCTGCGCCGCCTGCGCGGGCTCGCCGCCGAGGCCATGCGCTTCCTGGCCAAATTCGAGCCGCGCCTGGTGGGTCCGGTTCTGAGCGGCACCGTTACCTCGGCCAGCGCGATCCAACTGCATGTCACCGCCGATTCGCCGGAGGAAATCGGTTTCTGGCTGCAGGAACACAGCATTCCCTACGAGCAGGCGGACCGGCGTTTGCGCTTCGGCGGCGAGCGCCACGAAACCTTCCCGGCTTACCTTTTCACCGCCGACGGCGTGGCCGTGGAATTGTGCGTGTTCGACCGGCGTGAAGCGCGCGAGACTCCGCTCAGCCCGGTGGACGGCAAACCGATGAAACGCGCGAACCTGCGCGAAGTGGAAAACCTGATGCACGGCGCGGGCGAGCCGTAACCACGACAGCTTCACGCTGCAGCTTCTCGTCCCGCGACCGGACCGGTAGAATCGGCGTCCAGTCAATGTCTCTGGCTTCAAGCCGAAATAAAGATTGCCGGCTTGAAGCCAACCGACTCCCCCTCTCCCGCTAATGCGGGAGAGGGCAAGGGGTGAGGGCAAAACGCCAAACACAGAGACAACATACGATTTCGGACATCTCTTGAAACACCATATTGAAAATCTGATCGCCTCGGCGCTTGCGGGCCTCGAGGCCACCGGCGCGCTGCCGCCGGCTCATGGCGCGGCGATCACGGTGGACCACACCAAATCCAAGGAACACGGCGACTACGCGTGCAACATCGCCCTGGTGCTGGCCAAGCAGGCACGCGCCAAGCCGCGCGAGCTGGCCGAAAAAATCCTCAAGGCGCTGCCGGCTTCCGACCAGGTCATCAAGGTCGAGATCGCCGGGCCCGGCTTCATCAATTTTTTCCTGCGGCCCGACGCCAACCACGGCTTCATCCGTGAAATTCTGGACCAGCGCGAAACTTTCGGTCGCAGCCGTCTGGGCACCGGGCGCAAGGTGCAGGTGGAATTCGTCTCGGCCAATCCCACCGGCCCGCTGCACGTCGGCCACGGACGCGGCGCGGCCTACGGCGCGACGCTGGCC
>JBBTKS010000068.1:0-6377 GCA_038058885.1 Pseudomonadota bacterium | reverse complement strand
TGCCGGGCCCGCCGGCGCGCGTGAACCAGTCGCTTTTCTGAATCGGGCGCTCCCAGGCCTTGGCCGCGGGCGCAAGACTGTCCGGCTGCTCATAGACCAGATTGCGGAATTTCTCCGACAGCTCGAAAAACTTTTCTTCACCCTTGCGCTTGCGCACGACATCCATCAATTCCTTGCGCACATCTGCAAAAGGTTTGCGCTTCTCGGGGGTCAGGGCGGTCAGCTTGATCAGATGATAGCCGTAGGTACTGCGAACCTGCTGGCTGATTTCACCGGGTTTCAATGCGAAGGCCGCCGCTTCCAGTTCCTTCGGTATTACCCCACGGCGAATCTCGCCAAGATCGCCACCGCCAGGGGATGTCGTGCTGTCCATGGAATATTTTTTCGCGAGCGTACCGAAATCAGCCCCGGCGCGGGCTTGTTTGGCGATGTCCTGAATTTTCGTCAGCGCCTCTTTGACCTGCTCATCCGTGGCCTGGGCAGGAAGCGCAATCAAAATGTGACTGGCACGGCGCTTCTCGGGAGTGACGTATCGTGCCGCTTCCTCGGCATAGGCCTTTTTAAGATCCTCTTCCGTCGGTTGCCCGCCCGTATTCAGGTCGCTGGCGGAGAATCGCAGATACTCGACGCGGACCTGTTCGGGTATCTGGAACAGCTCGGTATGGGATGAATAGTACTGTTCGATCTCCTGCCCGCTGACCGGCCCCTTGGACATCACGGCGTCGGGGCTTATCACGGCGTAGGCCAGCTCCCGTTCCTGCGACAGCAAGCGGGCCAGCGCTGCCATGTCGGCGCGCGTCGCAAAGCCGCTTTCGCTCAAACCGGCCTGAACCTGCATGGCAAGATTTTCCTCGCGCACGCGGCTCTCGAATTCATGCGGATTCATGCCTTCGCGACGCAGCGTGGATTCATACAGCACGGAATCAAAACGGCCGTCACGCTGAAAATACGGCAGTTCCCGGATCGTTTGCGCCAGACGCGCGTCGCTGAGGCGGTAACCCTGCGCCCCGGCATCGTGCACGAGTAATGCCTGATCGATCAGGCTGTCAAGAATCCGTTGCTTGAATTGGGGGTTGTCCAGAGTTGCCGGCTCCACTTGGCCGCGCAGCCGGTCGATCTCGCGCCGGTATTTTACCTGGCTGATATCAATGTCACCGGCCTTGGCGACATTGATCTTGGAGCCGCTGTCGAAATAGGAATTGATCCCCCACAGCGCAAACGGAACACCGACCAGGACCAGGATGAGTGCGGCGAAGATACCCTGGGTTTTTTCGCGGATCGTGGTAAGCATTGGGCGATCACTCTACAGAGGGTTTGCGGGTACTTCAATTCCCGGAACAGATTCAATAAAAAAGGGCGAGGATGTCTCCTCGCCCTGCGCGTGTAGTGGCGGAGCGGACGGGACTCGAACCCGCGACCCCCGGCGTGACAGGCCGGTATTCTAACCAACTGAACTACCGCTCCCGGTCTTTGGTGGGTGCTGAGGGGTTCGAACCCCCGACATTCGCCTTGTAAGGGCGACGCTCTACCAACTGAGCTAAGCACCCTGAAGTCGAATAAGACCCCCCACAAAAGGCCGGTTAGTTTAAGGCATCCTTCAGGCCTTTGCCAGATTTGAATTTAGGTGCCTTGGAGGCCGGGATGGCGATCATTTCGCCGGTTCGTGGATTCCGTCCGGTGCGCGCGGACCGATTGCTCACGGAGAACGTACCGAAGCCGGAGAGCGTAACGGTATCGCCCTCACGCAAGGTACCGGCGATGATCTCGAGCACCGCTTCCACGGCGCGTGTGGCGGAGGCTTTGTTCAGCTCGGTGGTTACAGCAACTTTGTCAATCAGATCGGTTTTATTCACGTTAGCGTCCTCTTGCTGGATGTGGTGAACAGGATTCCCGAAAACAATTGCTGCTGAAGCAGAAACAACGCTCCATGAAAAAACATAGACGCGTCGCAGGTTATATACAGTTGCGGGAAATCCTTGTCAAGAAAAACAGACACACGACACGGGCCGTGAGGCGCCGTGTCGTGTGAGCGGAGACAAGAGGAGAAGTGCCCTCGCCTGAGGGCAAGTCAGGCCGTACCCGTCAATGCGTCGTGATCGGGTTGACGGCGGCAGGCTGCTCCAGCGGCTTGGCCGCTTCGGCGAGCTTCGATTCATCCAGCGGCTCAGGCAGGCGCTCAAGCGCCGCCTCCAGCACCTGGTCGACCCAGCGCACGGGACGGATATCGAGGCTGTCGCGGATGTTCTTCGGAATCTCGGTCAGGTCCTTGCGGTTCTCTTCCGGAATCAGCACCACCTTGAGGTTGCCACGATGCGCCGCGAGCAGCTTTTCCTTGAGTCCGCCGATCGGCAATACCTCGCCACGCAGCGTAATTTCGCCCGTCATGGCCACCTCGGCGCGCACCGGTATTTTGGTCAACGCCGAGACCATGGCGGTGCACATGGCTATGCCGGCGCTGGGTCCATCCTTCGGCGTGGCGCCTTCAGGCACGTGCAGGTGAAAGTCATGTTTCTGGTAGAAATCGGGCATGATGCCAAGCATGGCCGCGCGCGCGCGCACCACGCTCATGGCCGCCTGGATGGACTCCTGCATGACATCGCCGAGCTTGCCGGTGATGGTCAGCTTGCCCTTCCCGGGCACGATAACCGCTTCGATGGTGAGCAATTCGCCGCCGACCTCGGTCCACGCCAGACCCGTCACCTGACCGACCTGGTTGGTCACCTCGGCCGTGCCGTAACGGTAGCGCCGCACGCCGAGGTACTTCTCCAGGCTCTTGGGCGTAACGGAGATTGTCTTTTCCGGCTTGGTCGTGTTGAGCAGGAGTTCTTTTGTCACCTTGCGGCAGATCTTGGCGATCTCGCGTTCAAGATTACGCACCCCCGCTTCACGCGTGTAATAACGGGTGATATCGCGAACGGTCTTCTCGGGCAAATGCAGTTCGTTTTCCTTGAGCCCGTTGTTCTTGAGCTGCTTGGGAATCAGATAGCGCATGGCGATGTTGATCTTCTCATCATCGGTGTAACCCGAGAGACGAATCACCTCCATACGGTCAAGCAGCGGCGGTGGAATATTCAGCGTGTTGGCCGTGGCGATGAACATGACATCCGAGAGGTCGTAATCGACCTCGAGATAATGATCGTTGAACGCGTGGTTCTGCTCCGGGTCGAGCACTTCCAGCAACGCCGAAGATGGATCGCCGCGGAAATCCATGGCCATCTTGTCGACCTCGTCCAGCATAAAGAGCGGGTTGCGAACCTTCGCCTTGGACAGATTCTGGATTATCTTGCCTGGCAATGAGCCGATATAAGTACGGCGATGACCGCGAATCTCGGCCTCGTCACGCACGCCGCCCAGAGACATGCGCACGAACTTCCGATTCGTGGCGCGTGCGATGGACTGACCGAGCGAGGTCTTGCCGACGCCCGGCGGACCCACCAAGCACAGGATCGGACCCTTCAGCTTGTTCACCCGCTGCTGCACGGCAAGATATTCGAGAATGCGTTCCTTGACCTTTTCAAGGCCATAGTGATCCTTCTCGAGAATTTCCTCGGCCTTCAAAAGATCTTTCTGGATCTTGTTGCGCTTCTTCCACGGAACGTTTACCAGCCAATCGATATAGTTGCGTACGACCGTGGCCTCGGCCGACATCGGTGACATCATCTTGAGCTTCTTCAGTTCCGATTCGGCCTTTTCGCGGGCCTCCTTGCTCATGCCCGCTTTCTCGATCTTCTTCGCCAGCTCTTCGGCCTCGTTCGGGCCCTCTTCGAGCTCACCCAGCTCCTTCTGGATCGCCTTCATCTGCTCGTTGAGATAGTACTCGCGCTGACTCTTCTCCATCTGGCGCTTTACACGACCACGAATGCGCTTCTCGACCTGCAACAGGTCGATCTCGCTCTCGAGCACGGTGAGAATTTTCTCCAGCCGCTCGCGCACATCCTGCACCATGAGGATCTGCTGCTTGTCCTCGATCTTGAGTGACAGGTGCGCGGCCACCGTGTCGGCAAGCCGGCCCGGGTCGTCGATGCCCGCCAGCGAGGTAAGAATTTCCGGCGGGATCTTCATGTTGAGTTTGACGTACTGATCGAATTCATTCAGGACGGAACGCATCAGCGCCTCGCCCTCCTTGTCGGTGAGCGGCAAGGCTTCAAGCAGCGCCACCTGCGCGGAAAAGTACTCTTCCGTATCAAGATAATTCTGGACCACGGCCCGGCGCTCGCCTTCCACCAGCACCTTTACGGTGCCATCGGGAAGTTTCAGCAACTGCAAAATACTGGCGATGGTTCCGATGACGTGAATGCTTTCCGGTGTCGGATCGTCGTCTGAGGCGCTCTTCTGTGCCACCAGCATGATCTGCTTGCCGGACTCCATGGCCTGCTCGAGCGCGCGTATCGACTTGCGTCGGCCGACAAACAGCGGAATGACCATGTGCGGGAACACCACGACATCGCGCAACGGCAGCACGGGGATGTTCGTTTCCGATCCTGGAACGACAACGGGGGGTTTGGTTTCTTGCATTTCCGCCTGAAATTCCTGTAATCAGTGAAAGTGAGTGAGTTCGTTCAAGTTTGGGGCCTAAATGGCCCAATTTCAATCATAAGACTGAGATATTTTTCGATATTACCGACAAATTCACTGGATCGGCGACGAATGGCGCACATGGCCGTACAAACTGCACCGGCTGTAACAAAATCGCCAGGAGCGAGAATTGGTGCAAGAGGAGTGGTGCAGGGACGCAACGCCTACGGAGCCGAGGATGTGCGCTGACCCCGGGAAGTGGTAAGAGCCACAAGGATGAGGCTGACAAAAAGAAACCCCACTCGGGTGGGGTTTCTGATGTAAAGCCGGCGGTTTCACTTACTGGCTGATCGATGCCCGCCGCTTGTCCTGTTCATCGTTATCGGCATAAATTATCAACGGCTTGGCGCCATCCGTGATCACAGCTGACTCGATCACAACCTTCTTGACGTTCTCCACGGAAGGCAGATCGAACATGACATCGAGCAAGGCGCGCTCAAGAATGGACCGCAGCCCACGTGCGCCGGTCTTGCGCTCCATGGCGCGCTTGGCCACGGCCTGTAGCGCGTCTTCGCGAATTTCCAGCTCAACCCCTTCCAGCTTGAGCAGTTTCTGGTACTGCTTGGCCAGGGCATTCTTGGGTTCCGTCAGGATCTGGATCAGCGCCCGCTCGTCGAGTTCGTCAAGGATAGCAATCACCGGCAGACGACCGACAAATTCCGGAATCAGTCCGTACTTGATGAGATCTTCCGGTTCAACCATGCGCAGAACCTCGCCCGCCTTCCTGGCGTTGGCCTTGCTGCGAATCTCGGCGTGGAAGCCGATACCGGCTCTCTCGCTGCGGCCCTGAATCACTTTCTCCAGGCCCGAGAACGCACCGCCGCAGATGAACAGGATATTGCGCGTATCGACCTGCAGGAACTCCTGTTGCGGGTGCTTGCGGCCGCCTTGCGGAGGTACCGAGGCGATCGTGCCTTCGATCAGTTTGAGCAGCGCCTGCTGCACGCCCTCACCCGATACATCCCGGGTAATCGAGGGGTTCTCGGACTTGCGTGAGATCTTGTCGATCTCGTCGATATAGACGATGCCTTTCTGCGCCTTCTCGACATCGTAATCGCATTTCTGCAGGAGTTTCTGGATGATGTTCTCGACGTCCTCACCGACATAGCCTGCTTCGGTCAGGGTCGTGGCGTCGGCGATCGTAAACGGCACGTTGAGCAGCCGCGCCAGAGTCTCGGCCAGCAGTGTTTTGCCGGAACCGGTGGGGCCGATCAGCAGGATGTTGCTCTTGGAAAGCTCGACCTCGCCGACCTTGCCTTCGTGTTCGATGCGCTTGTAGTGGTTGTAAACCGCGACCGACAGCACTCGCTTCGCGTCGGACTGGCCGATCACGTACTCGTCGAGAATCTGATGGATCTCGCGCGGAGTGGGGAATTTCTTTTTGGAGTTGGCGGCGTTTTTCTCTTCCTGGACTTCTTCGCGGATGATGTCGTTGCACAACTCCACGCACTCGTCGCAGACGAACACGGAAGGGCCCGCAATCAGCTTGCGCACCTCGTGCTGGCTCTTGCCGCAGAAAGAACAGTACAGGAGCTTTTCACTCTTTCCATAGCCCCTGCCCGTATGGTTGTTGTCAGCCATCCTTAAACCTCACTATCGATTAAGGATCCTTATAGTGCCTGCAAGGATGCGGGTTTCCGTCAATGTTTGCAAGCTTTCAGATACCAATTCTGCAAATATTCTACCTTAAATCTATAGCATATCTTGCGGAAAGTTCACCTATTTTAGGTCCGTTTTTCGATAACCGTGTCAATCAAGCCGAAAGCCTTGGCTTCCTCCCCGTCCATGAAATAGTCACGGTC
>JBBTKS010000067.1:0-2378 GCA_038058885.1 Pseudomonadota bacterium | reverse complement strand
AACACAGACGACTTGCGGAAGACAACGGCCGGACTCAGCCAGACATTCTTCCAGGCCTCCACATCGGCAACACCGAAAAAGCCTAACACCGCTCTCAGTGTCAGCACCCGGTCCCGTTGCTTTTCGATTTTCTTGCGTTTGACCAATTCAGCCGTGGGGACCTTCTTCAGCCAGGCCAATTCATTCTCCAGGCGCTTTCTCTCCGCCAGCTTGGCTAGTTGTTCGCGATAGTTCACCTCCAGGTTGTTCCACATCCGCGCCGGCACGCCGGTGACTTTTTCCAGGCCGATAGCCGTCTCGTGAGTGATCGGCGCGATCCCCTGGATGATCTGGTTGATGTGTTTCGGCGAGAGCCCGGTCCTGGTCGCCAGATCCCGTTGATCCATCCCCAGGGCATCAATCGTCTCATGAAGTGTGCGGCCCGGCGCCACAGCATAATCGGGCTCGAAGGGATATCGCTTTGCTGTCGCTTCTCGGGTCATAGTCGCCTCAGTGGTAATCGGTGATTTCGATCACTCGGATTCTCGTGACTTGAGTCCAATCCAGACCGCCATCCGGCTTGCGAGGCACCGGGTTATGGTCCGGCTCAAAGATCAGTCGTTGGGGCTGCACCAAAACGACAGCAAGCTGGCCTTCTCGATCCTGGGACAGCTCGTGGCAGCGGGCTGGGGGCAATCGACTGACGTCTTCGAGAGTTTCCGCCGCCTTGAGTTCGGTCAACCGCTGTTGGAGCCTTTCGGCCAATGGTTTGCCGAACTTGGCCCGCATCTCTTTCTCTGAGTTGCAGGCTTTCTGTAATTTCTTTGAGACAAAGTTTATCTCCATGATGATCCCATGTCAATAAACTTGTTTACCTGACAGGTAAATCATTAAAATCCTCTAAAATAACGGCAGACTCAATTTGAACCTCCACGCGCAATGTGTCTGCATTCAGCAGCTTCGCAATAGCTTAGACACCAACCGGCGGGGATTCGTCTAATATGAAAAATTACACCCCTCGCCCCGCTTGCGTGGAGAGGGCAGGGTGAGGGGGCACGAACTCGTAGGGGCGCCGCATGCGGCGCCCATCATTTTCAGGCCGGGCCACAGGGGGGAAGAGGGAGTTTGGCGGCGGGCTCAGCTTTTGGAAATAGAGGCGGAGGCTCTTTCACCCCAAACAAAGTAGCCTGGCACCGTTTTCTGTCCCGGTTTTCCATTCTTTTTCTGCCCCTCAACTGCACACTTGACCAGCCAATAGCCAATATGTACAATCTAGCTAATTTTGGTTGTACCATAAACACCGGACGAGGGCACCATGTCTAAACTCACGTTCAGAAACAGCCAAGGCCAACTCGTGGACATCTCGACCGTGGCGGCCACAAAAGTCAAGAACGCGTTCGGAACCATCCTGGAGAAAGCCATGCACGGCGGCGCGGTCGCCATTACCCGTCATGACACACCCAAGGCCGTGCTCCTCTCGCACGCCGACTTCGTATTTCTGGTGAACGAACGCTTTCGCTCGCTCAACAATCTGAACGCGGAGTTTGACGGGTTGCTGGCCCGCATGCAGACGTCGAAAGCCAGGAAGGGCGTGGAGGCCGCGTTCAAAGCTTCTCCGGCGGAACTCGGACGCGCCGCGGTTAAGGCCGCCCGGAAGAATCGTGCACCAGCGCGCAAACGAGCGCGCCGTGTTCCCGCAACCAACGCGCCGGGATGAGCGCCTCCCGACGGCCGCGCATTCACGTGCTGGCCGGCGTCAATGGAGCGGGAAAGAGCAGCATCGGCGGCGCGACCGTTCGCCAACACGGAGGCGAGTATTTCAACCCGGACGAGGCTGCCCGCGCATTGATGGGGGCAAACTCCGCCCTGACTCAGACGGACGCCAACAGTGCGGCATGGCGCCAGGGCGTGCAGTTGCTGCAGCGGGCCATCGAAGAGCGCCTCGATTTCGCCTTCGAAACCACCCTCGGCGGAAACACAATCACAGATCTCCTCACGCAAGCCGCCGAGCAAGGGATCGAGATTCACGTCTGGTACGTGGGCCTGTCCAGCCCCGAATTGCACATCGCGCGCGTGCAGGCCCGAGTCAGCCAAGGCGGTCACGACATCCCCGAGGAAGCCATCCACCGGCGCTATGAGCATAGCCGCCTCAACCTCATCGAACTTCTGCCCCATCTCACAACCTTGCGGATGTACGATAACAGCGTGGACGCGGACCCCGTCGCCGGTCTGACGCCGAAGCCGGCGCTGGTGTTGCACGTGGAGGGGGGAAAGATTCTCGGTCCGCAGGACTTCGCGTCCACACCGGACTGGGCCAAACCGATCGTCGCCGCCGCCATCAAGCCGAGCCAATCCTGAATCCGTTCACCCCGAACAAAGTACGCTGTCCCCTTTTATTT
>JBBTKS010000066.1:0-5610 GCA_038058885.1 Pseudomonadota bacterium | reverse complement strand
CAGCGTAGCCGGGGTGCAATACTTATTCAAGTTATTCATGGGACACAACACTAGTATCCTGTCCCACAAATATCTTTATGAAATCGCGACGCTGGGTAGGTTGGGGTGAGCGCAGCGAACCCCAACATATCGGCGCCGTTGTTGGGTTTCGGCGCAAGCGCCTCAACCCAACCTACACGTAATTTATGCAATATATTTCTGGGACGTCACACTAGAAGAGCTCGAACGGGATCGGTGCTTCCGCCATCAGCTCGTGACGTACCTCGTGAGCTCGCGGATGAGTTCCTCTTTTTCCTCGAGCAGCAACAGCAGCAGGTCGCGCAGCGAAACGATGCCGACGAAAGCATCGCCGTCGAACACCAGCAGGTGCCGGCACTGGTGCTGCTTCATGAGTTCGATGCAGCGCTCGCCGCGCTCCGTCGGCGTCACCCGCACGAACTCCTTGAGCATCACGTCCTTGATCTTGACCGCGGTCGGGTCCAGCTGTTTCTGCACCACGCTGTGAATCAGGTCGCGCTCGGTGAAGACTCCGATGACGCGGGATGCGCGCGTCACGACCACCGAGCCGATGTGCTTCTCGGACATGAGCGCGGCGGCCTCGTGCGCGGTCCGGTTCTCGTCCAGCAGCACCACCTGGCGTTCGATTTTCCCGGTAATGGCGGCCATGGTTACACCTCCCTTGAGCAATGCCGGCAGGAGATACGGGCTGCGCGCCGCGGTCGATTTTTCTGGCTGACGGCGCTCCGGATTCGGTCCTCATTACGCTACGCTTCTTGCAGGGCACATACAAATGGCGCGGACAACGCCATGAGAAAACCGCAAATTGCCCGGGCCGCGGAACCTGGCGGGCAGGGCGGCGACAGCAGGATTTCCCAGGATCGGCGCATAAAATACAGTGGTCCGGGTCAGCTCGTACCCCAATTAATTCCTGGGCCGTCGATTGTCCGGTAACGCAGCGTCTACATGAAATCAAAATCGAGGAATTGCAAACCCATTCCTTCATCCGTCACGCGCACGACCCGGGCGGAAACCATGGAGAGTTTCTCGCCCCATAACACACCCGACATCCGCAGCGATACAATGCGCCCCACGGGCGGACATTTCTCCTTGTCCAACAGAATGAACGCGCCGTGCTTGTTGATGTCCCTGGTGACAAGCGAGACCTTGCCGAGATGGGGTGGGTCGAGAATTTCAACGGAAAGCGATACTTCCTGACGTTCGTGAATACGCTTATCCAAGCGGTCCCCTTATTTTTCTTTTTGCGGTTGTTGTTATGATGCTTCATGTATTTCTAGCACGTTGTGAGGGGATATCCAGTAAGAACCTTTCCCGACACGGAGAATTAAGGGAGTGATTCATTCCACTCGACGCGCTTACCTGATTGTCCTGCTGCCGATCGCGGCGCTGGGCGGCGTCATGTCGCTGCCGCCGATTGCGCAGGACCCGATGTATCACGCCTTTGCCGACCGCCGCGGCCTGCTCGGCATTTCCAGCTTCCTCAATGTCGCCACCAATCTCGCGTTCCTTGCCGTGGGCATCGCGGGGATCAGTTTGTGCGCGCGCCGGCGGCGCGGTCTCGGGGCGCGCTGGGCGTGGATGGCCTGCTTCACCGGCGTGGCGTTGGTGTCGCTGGGCTCCGGCTACTATCACCTGGCGCCGAACAACAGCACGCTGGTGTGGGACCGGCTGCCGATGAGCGTGGGGTTCATGGCGCTTTCGATTGCCGTCCTGGCCGAACACGTGAGCCTGCGGCTGGAAAAGTATCTGCTCGCGCCCGCAATCGTTCTCGGCCTCGCGAGCGTGATCACCTGGCACTACACCGACGACCTGCGGCTGTACGTGCTGGTGCAGTTCCTGCCCTTGCTCCTGCTTCCGGCGGTACTGCTTCTGTTCGACAGCCCGTATACCCATCGCGGGTTGCTGCTGTTCGCTCTGGCGGTTTACGTTATCGCCAAGCTGGCCGAACATTACGACCGGGCGGTGTTCGAGATTACCGGAGAGATTGTCAGCGGGCATTCGCTCAAGCATCTGCTGGCGGCGCTCGCGCTCCTTGTCGTGTACTGGATGCTGCGGCGGCGGCGCTTCCAGTAGAATGGGCGTACATGCCGTTTGATCTCTCCGCTCTTGCCGTTCCACCGTGGCTGCCCGTCGCAGGGGGCCTGCTGGTCGGGCTGGTGTTCTCGCAGGTGAGTGCGGCCGGGGGCATTCTCGGGATCGCACCGCACTATCCGGGCATTATCTGATCGACATGGAAAACGTTGATTCCATATTACGCTACTGGTTCGGCAACAACGCCGATGACGCCGAGGTCGTCCGCGAGAAAACCGGCTTGTGGTGGAAAAAGAATCCCGATGTGGACAACGAAATCCGTCACCGCTTCGAGCCGATGCTGGAGTCGGAGATCAAAGGAGAGCTTACCTCATGGGGCAACAGCGCGCGTGGACAGCTCGCCAGAATTCTGCTGCTCGATCAGTTTCCACGCAACATGTACCGCGGCACTGCGCGCGCCTTCGCCTACGACGAACGGGCACGGCGGCTGGCGCGCGAGACCCTGGAACAGGGAATGGACAGAATGCTGCGGCCGGTGGAACGCGTATTTATCTATCTCCCGTTTGAACATTCCGAGGATGAGCAGGACCAGACCACCAGTGTCCGGCTCTTCGAGGCTCTGCTGGAGGAAGTTCCGGCAACCCTGAAAGAACCGTTCCTGAATTTTCTCGATTTCGCGAAAAAACATAAGGAAATCGTCGACGGCTTCAAACGCTTCCCGCACCGCAACGCCATGCTCGGTCGCGCATCCACACCGGAGGAGCTGGAATTCCTGAAAGGCCCCGGCTCGTCGTTCTGACAGGCGATTAGATAGACATCTCCACAAACCAGCGTCATTATTCCCGCTATGAAAGCCATCGTCATGACCGCGCCTGGCGGCCCGGAAGTCCTGAAGCTTCAGGACCTGCCCAATCCGGTGCTGAAGCAGGACACCGACATCCTCGTGCGCGTGAAGGCGGCGGGGATAAATCCGGTGGACACCAAGATGCGCGCCAAACCGACGGTCTATCCCGCGCCGCTGCCGCCGGTGCTGGGCTGCGATGGCGCGGGCGTGATCGAGGCGGTCGGCAAGGCCGTGAAGGATTTCAAGCCGGGTGACGAAGTGTATTACTGCCAGGCGCCGCATCACGACCGTCTCGGGAGCTACGCGCCGTATGCGCTGGTGGATCACCGGCTGGTGGCGAAGAAACCGAAGCGCCTGAGTTTCGCGCAGGCCGCGGCGGCGCCGCTGGTGCTGATCACCGCGTGGGAGGCGCTGCACGACCGCGTCGATATCAAGTCCTGGCACAAGCTGCTGGTGCACGCGGGCGCGGGCGGCGTCGGACATGTCGCGATCCAGCTGGCGCGGATTGCGGGCGCCGAAGTCTGCGCCACGGTCGGTTCGGCGGACAAGGCCGAGTTCGCCCGATCCTTCGGCGCCAACCGCACGATCAATTACAAGCAAGAGAATTTCGTGCCGGCGGTGCTCGACTGGACCGGCGGCCAAGGCGTGGACATCGCCTTCGACACCATCGGCGGCAAAACCCTCGCCGACACGTTTTCCGCGGTGCGCTATTACGGCGACGTCGTCACACTGCTCGCGCCCGGACCCGAAATGGATTGGGGAGTTCCGCGCGTGCGCAACCAGCGCGTGAGCTTCGAACTGATGCTGGTCCCGGTGTTCTTCGGTCTGAGCGAGGCGATGACGCACCAAGGCGAGATCCTGCGCCGCGGCGCTGAGCTGTTCGAGGCCGGAGAGCTGCGCGTGCACGTGGACACGACCTTCCCGCTGGAACGCGCCGCCGAGGCCCATGCCCTGGTCGCTTCCGGCAAGACGATGGGCAAGGTGGTTCTGAACGTGGACTAGGGAAGTTCTAATTTAATCCGTTCGTGGTGAGCTTGTCGAACCATGAACGGACGAATCGCCCAACATTTACCGCATTTCCCGTTCACCCTTCGACAAGCTCAGGGCGAACGGGAAAACTTAATGTAGGGTGCGCCCTGCGCACCGATCGACAAAATGGCGCGTGGGACGCGCCCTACATCTAATTATTCAGCTTGTAGCCCGGATGGAGGCGCGGAGCGCCGCAATCCGGGGGTTTTCGCCTTGACCTGGATTCCGCTGCGCTCCATCCAGGCTACACACATATTCAAGGTCTTTCTGGGGCACGACACTATCTTTGCTTGCCGGCGGCGCGGCGCGCCGGCAGGACGTCCTTCAGTTTCTCGCGCGCGCTGCGCAGCAGTTTTTCCGTGGTCGCCCAGTCGATGCACGGGTCGGTCACGGACACGCCGTACTTGAGTTTCGACAGATCCGCCGGGATCGGCTGACTGCCCGCATGCAGATGGCTCTCCAGCATCAACGCCACGATCGAGCGGTTGCCTTCCAGGATCTGGTTGACGCAGTTCTCCGCCACCAGCGACTGCAGCGCCGGGTCCTTGTTGGAATTGCCGTGCGAGCAGTCCACCGCGATGTTGACCGGCAGGCCGGCCGCGACGAGCTCCTTCTCGGCCATGGCGATGGAAACGGAATCGTAATTCGGACGTCCGCCGCCGCCGCGCAACACCATATGCCCGTAGCGATTGCCGCGGGTGCGGAACACGGCGCACTGGCCCTCCTGGTTGATGCCTAAAAAATGGTGCGGGCGCGCCGATGACTGCAGGGCATTGATCGCGACCGTGAGGCTGCCGTCGGTGCCGTTCTTGAAACCGAGCGGCGTGGACAGGCCGCTGGCCATTTCGCGATGTGTCTGCGATTCGGTGGTGCGCGCGCCAATCGCGGTCCAGGTGATCAGGTCGGAAATATATTGCGGCGTGATCGGGTCGAGCGCCTCGGTCGCGGCCGGCAGGCCCATCTCGGCCAGGTGCAGCAGCAACTCGCGCGCCAGGTGCAGACCCTTTTCGATGTGAAAGGAATCGTCCATGAACGGATCGTTGATGAGCCCCTTCCACCCGACCGTGGTGCGCGGCTTCTCGAAATAGACGCGCATGATGAGATAGAGCGTGTCGCCCACCTCCTGCGCCAACTGCTTCAGGCGCGCGGCGTATTCCCTGGCGGCCTTGATGTCGTGGATCGAGCATGGGCCGATCACCACGAACAGGCGGTGATCCTGGCGATCGAGAATGCAGCGCACCGTTTCACGCCCGCGCAACACCGTCCGCTGCGCGTCCTCGGTCAGCGGCAGCGCGGTCTTGACCTGCTGCGGCGTGGGCAGCAGGTCCTGCGAGAGGACGTTGAGATTGTTGATCGGGTCGGTCATGGCCAGCACTGGAAAATCAGGGTGAATTCGCCAGTTTAACGCACCGCGCGCGGCTTGTCGGCCCCGGGTTTCGGCCAAATACCGGCCGCGTGGGCTTCGGCATGATCGACCCGTGGCTGCTGCTTAAATCGATCTCTGCCGGCATCGCGGTCGCGGCGCCGGTGGGGCCCATGAGCCTGCTGTGCATGCAGCGCACGCTGGGCGGCGGGCGCGCACCGGACGTTCAGATTGAGAAACCGCCCCTTTTGCGCGTCCCTCTCGAATGCGGTGATACTCATTGAGGCCTCCTCCCCTATGCGGGCTTGGCAGGCGAACCTACCAT
>JBBTKS010000065.1:0-3021 GCA_038058885.1 Pseudomonadota bacterium | reverse complement strand
GCCGGCGACGTACACCCCGGGCGCTCCCGCGCGCCGCTCGGCCTGGATCTGCCGGGCCGCCAGCAGATTGACGACGGACTGCTCCATGGCGTTGACGAGACGTTTTGCGCCCCAGCCGCGGCGGTTCAGATCCATGAGAATGTAGGCCACGAGTTGACCCGGCCCGTGATAGGTCATGTCGCCGCCGCGATCGCTGTAAACCACGGGTATGCCGTGGATGTGCGTGCGCGCGCCGCCGCGTCCCTTGAGCCCCATGGTGAAGACCGGCGGGTGTTCGAGCAGCCAGACTTCATCCGGCGTTTCCGGCGTGCGCGCGTCGGTGAAATCCTGCATGGCGCGAAACGCCACCGAATAATCCACGCGCCCGGGCCGGCGCAGCACCACTTCATCGCCCGGCGTGGCATCGGGCGCCGGATGCATCACTCCACCTTGCCCTGGACGAAGGCCTGCTTGTATTCCTGGTACAGGGCGAACATCCGCGCGTGCATCGGCCCCGGTTTGCCCGCGCCCACCGGCCGGCCGTCGATACGCGTGATCGGCAGGATCTCCTTGGTCGAGCTCGTCAGCCATACTTCGTCGGCGGTTCGCAGCGCTTCAATCGCGACCGGTTTTTCCTCGCAGGCAATTTTGTTCGCGCGCGCAATTTCGACGACCAGATCGCGCGTGATGCCCGGCAGGATGTAAGGCCCCTTAGGCGGCGTGACCAGACGGTCACCGCTGACTATGAATATGTTGCTGGCCGCGCCTTCCGTGACCATGCCGTCACGCACCAGGATGGCCTCGACCGCGCCCTGCTCGATGGCCTCTTGGCGCAGCAGCGCGTTGGCCAGCAGCGCGATGGCCTTGATGTCGCAGCGCTGCCAGCGGATGTCCGCGGTCGTGACCGCCGTCACGCCCTGCGTCAGCTGTTCCGCCGGCGGATATTTGAGCGGCTGGGCGTAGGCGAAAACCGTGGGCGTGATATTGGGCGGGAACGCATGATCGCGCGGTGCCACCCCGCGGGTGATTTGCAGGTAGATCGACTGATCGCTGGTTCCATGCTCCGCCATCAGGCGCGTGAATATGGTTTTCCATTCCTCGGCCGTGTGCGGATTACGCAGGCGGATCGCAGCGAGACTTGCCTCCAGGCGCGAAAGATGATGCGGCAGGCGGAACAACCGCCCGCCGAAGACCGGGATGACTTCGTAGACGCCATCGCCAAAAATAAAACCGCGATCGAAAACGGATATCTTGGCCTCGTCCGGGGCGAGAAACTTACCGTTCAGATAAACCACATGCATGTTCATCATTGTTTGAGTGTAAGGGGTGAAGAGTGAGGAGTGAAGGGTAAAACGTTACACCTCACTCCTTACGCCTCTCGCCTTACCTGCTTCATTGCAGCCAGAGTTGAATCTTGTCGATAGTGCGCTGAAACAGATTGCCTTCCCCGACCTGCTTGAGCGCCACCAGCGGATATTCCGCGAGCGGCTCCCGGTCGAGATCGAGCGCGATCGTGCCCACGGCCTGACCCCGCTGGACGGGTGCGCTCAGCGTTTCCGTGACCGTCACCCTGGCGTGCAGTTTCTCATGCCAGCCGCGGGGAAGCGTCAGGTACAGATTCCGGCCCGCGCCCAGCGGGATCGTGGACTGATCGCCCCTCCATACCCGCGTACGGACGGCGGGAATATCCGCCGCATAAAGCAGGCGCGTCTCGAAACGGCGGAATCCGTGGTCAAGCAGGCGTTGTCCGGCTTCCACGCGCGCATTTTCATCCCGGGCGCCGAGCACCACGGCGATGAGACGCATGCCGTCGCGGCGCGCCGAAGCGATGAGACAGAAACCCGCAGAACGCGACTGCCCGGTTTTCACCCCGTCGACGGTCAGGTCCCGCCACAGCAGCGCGTTGTGATTATACTGGGTAATCCCGCCGTCGCTGAATTCCTTAAGCGAAAACCAGTGGTAATATTCAGGAAATTCCCGGATCAGTGCCGCGGCGAGCCGCGCGAGATCGCGCGCCGTGGAACCGTGACCTTTTTCATTATGACCCGTGGCATTCATGAAAACGGTATGGTCGAGTCCGAGCCCGCGCGCGGCGGCATTCATCTCGGCGACGAAATTTTTTTCGCTGCCCGCCACCCGTTCCGCCAGGGCGATGGCCGCGTCGTTGGCGGAAAGCACGGTGAGCCCCTTGAGCAGGTCCTCGGCGCGGACGCTGGATCCCGGCCGCAGAAACAGGCGCGCGCCTTTGGCGTTCCACGCCTGCCGGCTGATGTTGATCCGGTCATCGAGTTTCAGGGTTCCGGCTTTCAGTTTGCCGAACAGCACGTAAGCGGTCATCAGCTTGGTGAGACTTGCGGGCGGTAGCGGTTTGTCGGCGTTGCGTTCCGCCAGCACCTGTCCGCTGTCGTGATCCATGAGCACCCAGGCGGGAGCGGCGATATCCGGTGGAGGAACCTCGGGCGGTGCCGCCGCGACAGCCTGGCCGCAGAGCAGACACGCGAACAGCAGACCAGAGAATTTTCTAAGAGCTGTTAACAAAACGAAATTTCACCGCAAAGACGCAAAGAGCGCAAAGGAATGAATAAGTGTCTCCGTGCCTCAAAGTTTTTCTTTGCGTCCTTTGCGCCTTTGCGGTGAGCCATTTTTTGGTTTCTAGATAATTAACTAATGGAGTGACACGGGTACACGCTCACTCGACCACGATCCGGGCATCGGGGACCCCGAGCTGCGCGGCGCGCTCCGTCAGCCGGTCGCCTTCCTCCACATTGGTCAGCGGCCCGACGCGCACGCGGTAGACGCGCGTGGCATCCGGCGCGTTCCCCTTGACTGCCTGTGGCGGCTGGATGGATATCGGGCGCAGCGCCTCGCGTTCGAGACGGTTGCGCAGATTGGCGGCGTTTTCCCACTGGGTGAAGGCGCCGACCTGGAGATACAGCTTCGGGTTCGCCGCGGTCGCCGGCGACGCAGGCAACTCCTCGGCGGCCACGGCCGGCGCGATGACCTGAAGCGGATAGGTTTTGACCTGGGCCACCTGCGTCCCCG
>JBBTKS010000064.1:0-2285 GCA_038058885.1 Pseudomonadota bacterium | reverse complement strand
TTTTCACGATCGAGCGGGGATCGTAGGCTCCACCTTATTTTTCCACCGACCGGCTGGCTGGTTTTGGGGCCTCGATCACCTGATAAAACACTTCGCCCTTTTTTACCATGCCGAGCTCCATCCGGGCGCGCTCTTCGATCGCCGCCAGTCCCTGCTTGAGATCATTCACGTCGGCCTCGAGCGCCTGATTGCGATCCTTCAGCTGAGTGTTTTCCTGTTCCTGCGCGGCAATCTCGCGGTTGAGACTCCACACGGCGAATACGCCGCCGTTGCCGAACCACAGCGGATATTGCAGCAGCACCAGAATCGCTAACAGGACATAGGTGGCGATCTTCACGAACTTCATTCTAGTTCATCACCGCCTGATCGAAAGGTCGTAGCCCGGATGGAGCGCAGCGCAATCCGGGATTTCAATATGATTTCCCGGGTTTCGGCCCTATGGGCCTACACCCGGGCTACATCTTAGTCCAGTAGCGCGCGCTGTGCGCGCGAAAGGTCTTATCGTGCGCATGGCGCACGTTACAACCGGCCCAGCATGGGAAAGGCGCGGCGTCCGGGGTAGACAGCCGCGGAACCGAGTTCTTCCTCGATGCCCAGCAGCCGGTTGTACTTGGCCACGCGGTCGGAACGCGACAGTGAGCCGGTCTTGATCTGTCCGGTGCCGGCGGCCACCGCCAGGTCGGCGATAAACGTGTCCTCCGTCTCGCCCGAGCGGTGCGAGATGACGGCCGTGTAGCCGGCCTGACGCGCCATGGCGATGGCCGCCAGGGTCTCGCTCAGCGTGCCGATCTGATTGACCTTGATGAGAATCGAATTCGCAACGCCCCTCCTGATGCCTTCCTGGAGAATCGTCGTGTTGGTGACGAATATATCGTCGCCCACGATCTGAATCTTTTTGCCGAGCTTTTTCGTCATCAGCTCCCAACCGGCCCAGTCACTCTCGCCACAACCGTCCTCAATGGTGATGATCGGGTACCGGGAAACCCAGTCGCCCAGTTTGTCGATGAGCTGTTCGGCCGTCAGGCTGGCATGTTCCGACCCAAGCTCATATTTTCCGTTTTTATTGAATTCGGAGCTGGCCACGTCGATACCGAGACACACGTCGGTTCCCGGTTTATACCCGGCCTTCTCGATACCTTGCAGGATGACCTGCAACGCCGCTTCGTTGGATTGGAGATCCGGGGCAAATCCGCCCTCATCGCCCACGCCGGTGTTGAGCTTCATGGAGTGCAGCACTTTTTTCAGGGCATGAAAAACCTCGGCGCCACAGCGCAGCGCTTCGGCAAATGTCGCGGCACCCACCGGCAGGATCATGAATTCCTGGAAATCGATGTTGTTATCGGCATGCGCACCGCCGTTGATGATGTTCATCATCGGCACCGGCAACTGCATCGGCACGCCTCCTCCCAGGCCGTTGAGGTAACGGTAGAGCGGCTGCCTGGCTTCGGCCGCCGCCGCGCGCGCGCACGCGAGCGACACCGCCAGCATGGCATTGGCGCCGAAACGCGATTTGTTGTCGGTTCCATCGAGATCGATCATGGTTCGGTCAACGCTGTCCTGATCACTCGCCTCCTTGCCGATCAGCGACTGGCGTATTTCACCATTAACGTTGGCACAGGCCTTTTTTACGCCCTTGCCGCCATAACGCCGGGCGTCGCCGTCGCGCAATTCGATGGCCTCGCGGCTGCCGGTGGAGGCGCCGGAGGGCACGGCGGCACGGCCGACGGCACCGGATTTCAGGGTGACATCCGCTTCAACAGTGGGATTCCCACGCGAATCGAGTATCTCGCGCGCACGTATATCGGTAATCGCAGGCATGGTTGTTATTTCTTAAATGAAAGGATTTTCACCGCAAAGGCGCAAAGGACGCAAAGAAAGACAAGTTTCAAATTTACAGAATATTTTCCCTTTGCGCTCTTTGCGTCTTTGCGGTGATATTGGTTTTTCAGTTTGGCATATACGACATCTCGGCGAAGCCGCGGCGCTTGACCGCGGTATCCAGCTCCTTCAGCGTTTCGAGCAGTTCCTTCATGCGTCCCAGCGGCCAGGCGTTCGGTCCGTCGGACAGCGCCTTGTCCGGGTCCGGATGGGTTTCCATGAAAAGACCCGCGACGCCGGTCGCAATCGCGGCGCGCGCCAGTACCGGCACGAACTCGCGCTGTCCGCCGCTCTTCGTGCCCTGCCCACCGGGCAGCTGCACCGAGTGCGTGGCATCGAACACCACCGGGCAGCCGGTCTCGCGCATGATCGCCAGCGAGCGCATGTCCGACACCAGATTATTGTAA
>JBBTKS010000063.1:9622-15615 GCA_038058885.1 Pseudomonadota bacterium | reverse complement strand
CCAGGATCGCCACCCAGGCAGCCACCCCCGTTGGCCGTGTTGTTGTACTGGTGATCGTGTGGGTATTCGCTCAGCACTTCTTTTCCGGCGTGCGGCATCTGCTGCTGGATATCGGCATCGGTGACAGCAAGCCCGTCGCACGGCGCAACGCGTGGCTGGCGTTCGCCGCTTCGCTGGCGGTCGTGGCGCTGATCGGAGTCTGTCTGTGAGTCGCTTACGCTCCGCGGGAAGTGCGCACGCCGGTGTCGCGGAATGGCTGCTGCAGCGCGTGACCTCGCTGTACATGGGTGGTTTCGTCATTTACGCCATCGTGCATTTCAGCCTTTTGCCGATACATGGCTATGCCGCGTGGAAGGCCTGGTTCGCCACGGGTTATGTACGCATTGCCTGGGCTTTGTTCCTGGCCAGTATTCTGATCCACGCCTGGGTTGGCATGCGCAGCATCTACCTCGATTATCTGCATCCCTTGTGGTTGCGCTTCAGCGTGACGCTGCTCACGGCGCTGGGCCTGCTCGCGCTGGCGTTGTGGGCGGCGCGGATCCTGCTCGCATGATCAATATCGCGCGCCGCCGTTTCGACTGCCTGGTCATCGGTGCCGGGGGTGGCGGGCTGCGCGCGGCGCTGCAACTGGCGCAGGGCGAGGCGCATGTCGCGGTCGTGTCCAAGGTTTTCCCCACGCGCTCGCATACCGTCGCGGCGCAGGGCGGCATCAACGCCGCGCTCGGCAACGTGCAGCCGGACAACTGGCACTGGCACATGTACGACACCGTCAAGGGCAGCGACTATCTCGGCGATCAGGACGCGATCGAATACATGTGCCGCGCGGCGGCGGATCTGGTGATCGAACTGGAACACTACGGCGTGCCGTTCTCGCGCCTGGAAAACGGCCGCATTTATCAACGCGCCTTCGGCGGCCAGAGCCTGAACTTCGGCGGCGCGCAGGCGATGCGCACCTGTCCCGCTGCCGACCGCACCGGTCATGCGATGCTGCATGCGTTGTACCAGCAGAACCTGAAAGCGCGCACGCATTTTTTCGATGAGTTCTTCGCCATCGATATTCTGATGGACCAGGACGGCTACGCCCTCGGTGCGCTGGTCATCGAAATCGAGACGGGTGAACCGTTAATCATCGAGGCCAAGACCACGCTCATCGCCACCGGCGGAGCGGCGCGCGTGTACCGCACCACGACCAATGCCATGATCAACACCGGTGATGGCATGGCCATGGCGCTGCGCGCCGGCATCCCGTTGCAGGACATGGAATTCGTGCAGTTCCATCCCACCGGCATCGCCGGTGTCGGCATACTCATTACCGAGGCGGCGCGCGGCGAGGGTGGATTCCTTATCAACTCCGAAGGCGAACGCTTCATGGAGCGTTACGCGCCCAAGGCCAAGGACCTCGCCAGCCGCGACGTGATCAGTCGCGCGATCTACGAGGAAGTGCATGCCGGACGCGGTTGCGGTCCGAAAAAAGACCACGTGCTGCTCAAGCTCATTCATCTCGGCGAGGAGGTCATTTCCAAGCGCCTGCCGGGCATCCGCGAATCCGCCATCCGTTTCGTGCATGCCGACCCGGTGGAAAAACCCATCCCGGTCTATCCCACCGCGCATTACACCATGGGCGGCATTCCCACCAACCGCTTCGGACAGGTCGTGGTGCCAGTACAAACCGGGCCGGAAGAGGCAGTGCCGGGCCTCTATGCCGTGGGCGAATGCGCCTGCGTGTCGGTGCACGGCGCCAACCGCCTCGGCGGCAATTCGCTGCTCGATATCATCGTGTTCGGCCGCGCCGCTGGCAATCACATCCTCGAATACCTCAAGGAGAACCGCAGTCACCGTGGCTTGCCGGAAGAGGCCGTCGAGCGCGCCGTGGCGCGCCTCGTGCGCTGGGACAGGCAGGGCAAGGGCGAATCGGTGGATCAGATCTGCGATGAACTGCGCCTCGCCATGGAAGAACACTGCGGCGTATTCCGCGAGCAAAAAATCCTGGACGCCGGAATCAGGAAGGTTGCGGAGCTGCAAGAACGCCTGAAACTCGCCACGCTGCGCGATCACAGCAAGGTCTTCAACACCGCCCGCATCGAAGCGCTGGAACTGGAAAACCTCATGGACATCGCGCTCGCCACGGTCCATTCCGCCGCCGCGCGCCACGAATCCCGCGGCGCGCATTCACGGCTCGATTATCCCAAGCGCGACGACCGCAACTGGCTCAAGCACACGTTGTACAGCAAGGAAGGAAATAAGCTCGATTACAAGCCGGTGCGGATGAAGCCCTTGAGCGTTGACACATTCCCGCCGAAGGAGCGGGTTTATTAGATCGACTTCCTCTATGAAGCCGAAAACACAACGAATGTTCTCGGGTATTCATCGGTATCATAAATTCGATATCGCTACCGGCCAGCTAGAAACGTCAATTCGACTGTTTCTAGTAGATGGCTGCGATATGTTTTCGGCTGTAACTCTCGCGGCAGCAGCTGGTGAAATACTCCACCAATTAGTGCTAAATGCAGGAAAGAAACCATTTGTGGATTATGTGATTCGGGTGAATGATTTTCGAAATCCCGGGAAAACTCCGAAGCGGTCTTCTATGATTTCGCACATTCACAAAATCTTGTTCATTAACGAGTTAAAACATCTGGATGAGAGGAAGGAAGAATTTGTTGAATTTGATGCAGAGGAATGCGCACTTGCTGCAATCCTGAAAGCAATGGCGGACTATAAAACTCTAACCGGTAGACATACTGAGGCCATGATCGCGTTCTTGGCATGGACGCATCAGAATCTCGATTCAGCGAAGATTATGGAAAACTACGAGAAAGCTCCTGAACAGCTTAAGGGAGACTGATCGAGCGCAGTGTATTTAACCTCGCCCCTTGAAGATACGCTCCAGATGCTCCAAGTCGTTCACCACCTTCCAGTCCGTAGCCCCGGCAGCGCGGGCGCGTTGCTCCCACCATTCTAGCCGACCGAGATAGCGGCGCGGATCGACGTTATCGGTGGTGAGCTTGGTGACGTTCAGTGCGATGATGCGGATACCCTGCAGGTTGATGGGAAAATCCCGCACCGTTTTGTAATCCAGCTCTTCCTGCATGTCGGAGAAAATCAGAATGGTTTTCTGGGCGGCGCCGGTCTCATTCAGGAATTCCGAGGCCTGGATGATGCCGCCGGTGATGTCGGTGTAGGCGCTGCCTTTCTTGAGGTCGGCCTTGAAGACGCCGATCTTTTCGGCGAATTCGCGCTTCTGGTTGTTGACCTGCATCGGGTCCTTGCCCAGAGTCATTTTCGCGATAATGTCCTTCTCGGAAAAGCTGCGGCTCTTGACCCGTGCCACGGCCAGCGAGTCTCCGGGTTTCAGCGTGCCCAGCATGTAACTCACGACGCGCTGCGCCTTGTCGAGTTCCTGCGAGTAAGTACCCGAAGTGTCCACCAGCATATAGACCGCTTGCGTGTGGCTGCGCGAATCGGCGCAAGAGGTGGCGAACAGGCTTAGCGTCAACAATAGAACCATCGAGATGATACCCCCTCTCCCTCTGGGAGAGGGCAGGGGTGAGGGTGAACATCTATTCACTGCAGTAATATCGCCCTCATCCTTACCTTCTCCCGTGGGGAGAAGGGACTCATGGCACCGCCTCACAACACATGCTCCCCATGTTTGGAAAAGGACGCCGCGCCGCCCATGTTTCCCGGTGGTAGCGTGGCCTGGCGCGGTCCGCGATTCAGCACCGCGCGTTCGATGATCAGCGGCAGGAAGATGATCGCATTATAAAGATACCCCGTGCCCTTGCCGATCTGTTGCACCATGCTGGATGTGAAACGCATGGCAAATCCCAGTCCGCGGATGCCCAGCACCAGCAGCGCGCCGAACACCGTGCGCCCGGAATGGATCAGGTATTCCAAAGGAATGGCCACGAAGGCCAGCGCGAAGGGCAGGGTGAAGCCGAGGATCATCTGGGCCGCCTTGGGAATATCGAGCGCCCAGGAATTGGCCATCGCTGCCGTCACGGCCGCGCCGCCGGCCAGTTCCTGTTTCAGGGCGATGTCGGCCGAAATAATCATGTCGCGCATGACCGCCAGCGCCACTTCGACACCGGCAAGAATCAGCAGGATACCGAAGGAAATCCACACCAGCCAGCGGCGCATGCGGTTGTTGATGTTGTTCAGCGGGAACAGGTGGGTGTAGCCCAGCGACTCCATCAGGAACAGGCCCATCAGCGTTTCGAACAGGATGATCACCATCGCCGCCAGATACGATGCCTGGATATCGCCGACGATGTATTCGGAACCGCCGACCATGGCGGACATCGGGCGCTCGATGAGCCAGAAGTTCACGAACGCGCCGCCCGCGGCGATCATGATTGCCAGCAGCGAAATCACGAACAGGATCGTGGACGAGGACGTCAGGGAGTGCTCGGCATTCTCGCTCTTGGCGTGGATCTGTTTGTACTTCTCCACCTGCTCGTCGATCTTGGCGGCACTCTGTTGCATGCCACTGAGATCCTTGTCGACCTTTTTCAGGGTGCGGTCGACCGAGCGCCAGAACGGCATGAAGTTTTTGAGAATATTATGACGCTGCTTGGATGACTCACGGTACTCCTTGATGACTCTCTCGTAGATTTCGTCGATGGAGTTGCTGATGTCTTCCAGTATTCTCTCCACCAGGCCATCGCTGGAGGGTTTGATCTTGGCGATCGCGGCCATGGCTTTGGTCCATTCCGGCGGAGGCGGTGGCACCTCGCCGCATTTCTGGAATTCCTCCTCGATGCGCGTGATCTCATCCACGAGCTTGCGCTGCAGTGCCGGGTAGCCGTGCAGGTCGCGCTCGACCAGATTGGTGACGCGGTCGAATTCCTTGTTGATGCCGTGCGAGACTTCTTCGCTGCCGCGCGACAGCAGCACTTGTTTGTTCCGCTCGCGCAGCACCTCGGCGGTTTTGAACAGCCAGCGCGACATCAGGCGCAGCGGGTTGCAGACTGCGCGGAATACGGCATGCAGCAGGCTGTGCATCGCCTGGCGCGCGCCGTAGAGTATCGGGATAGCGATGAAAAACAGGACCAGCAATGACAACAACAGCTTGTCCGGCCAGATGATCAGAGCGTGCAGGATTTCCATAGTCTCTCCTAACGTGAAACACGGAAACGCCCACTCTGGAGTCGCTTCCGTGCTTGATGTGTTTAAGTATTAGCGCAGTTCCGGGGGCGGGCCGCCTTGGCCCGACCGAAGGCGCGAAACATGGGGATTACTGGTCGGAAATTAAGCAAAATTCAGGCAGGAAATGCCGGGTTTTTCGATGTTTCACGGGATAGAACAAAAGGCTAAACTCAATGCATGCGATTTTCGATCTATCGCTTCAACCCAGAAACCGATAAAAAGCCGCGCATGCAGGCCTATGAGCTGTCGGACGACAGCGGCGCGGTGATGCTGCTGGATGCCCTGGTGCTGCTCAAGCAACAGGATGACAGTCTCGGGTTCCGGCGCTCGTGCCGGGAAGGGGTGTGCGGCTCGGACGGGATGAATATCAACGGCCGCAACGGGCTGGCCTGCATCATGCCGCTTAAGGATTTGAAACAGCCGATCGAGCTCAGGCCGCTGCCGGGCGTGCCGGTGATCCGCGATCTGATCGTGGACCTGACCCAGTTTTACACTTCATATCGGGCCGTGAAGCCCTGGGTGATCAATCACGACCCGGAACCGGAGATAGAGCGGCTTCAATCTCCGGAGGAGCGCGATAAGCTTGACGGCCTGTACGAGTGCATACTTTGTGCTTGTTGTACAACGGCTTGCCCGTCATTCTGGTGGAATCCCGATAAGTTCCTGGGACCCGCCGCGCTGCTGCAGGCGTGGCGGTTTCTGGCTGACAGCCGCGATCAGGCCACCGGCGAGCGCCTCGATGATCTGGAGGATCCCTATAAACTGTTCCGCTGCCACACCATCATGAACTGCACCGAGGCCTGTCCCAAGGGTCTGAATCCGGCCAAGGCCATTGGCCATATCAA
>JBBTKS010000063.1:0-9522 GCA_038058885.1 Pseudomonadota bacterium | reverse complement strand
CTGGACGTAGTACTCAAGAATTTCCTCGATCAGGGCTATGCGTCCCTTACACCGGCTGAGCAGGATGCCTTCGACAAATTGCTGGTTGTTCCCGACAACATCCTCTGGGCTTATGTTCAGGGGAGCGAAAATCCACCCGAAAAAGAGTTAATTAAAATTGTATCCAAGATCAGAAAGTAATCTGATTTTAAACATAAAAGTTTCCCGTTTTCTGGCGGGCGCGTTACTGCTCGTGCATCTCGGCGGGATCGCGTTGCTGATGGCGGTTCCTGTTGCTTGGCCGGTCCGGCTGGCACTCTGGGCACTGTTAGGGATAAGTCTTTACCGGTCCTTGCGCATTCATGCGTGGCGCCAGGGTCCGTCAGCCATCGAGACGATTGAGATGGATGGCGAGGGAGCGGTGTCGGTGCGCTTTGCGGGAATGAACGGGTGGCACGCCTGCCAGATTTCCAGCCGGTTTGTTCGTCCCTGGCTCACGCTTTTATCCCTCAAAATCGAGAGCCGGCGCTGGCCGGCCAGTCTCGCCATTGCCGCCGATGCCGTGGAACCGGAACCGTTCAGGCGTTGGCGCGTCGCCCTGAAGTTTCATAGGGTTCCGGCGTAAGCACGGTGTCTTGGGGGATACCCGGCAGCGCTTTTGGATAGTCGCGCGTGTAATGCAGTCCGCGCGATTCCTTGCGCGCGAGGGCGGAGCGGATGATCAACTCGGATACCAATAATAAGTTACGTAATTCAATGAGATCATTCGTAACCTTAAAGTTACTGTAGAACTCCCGGACTTCCTCTTTGAGCATGTCCACCCGGTGCTGTGCGCGTTGCAGACGCTTGGTGGTGCGCACGATACCGACGTAGCTCCACATGCCGCGACGCAACTCGTCCCAGTTGTGTGACACCACCACCTGTTCGTCAGGGTCGGTGACGCGGCTTTCATCCCAGGGTGGCAGGTCGCCCGGCGGCTGGCCGGCCGCCGGCAGTTGTTTGAGTATGTCCTCGGCCGCGGTTTTGGCGAACACCAGGCATTCGAGCAGGGAGTTGCTGGCGAGGCGATTGGCCCCGTGCAGGCCGGTGTAGGCGCATTCGCCGACGGCGTAAAGCCGGTCGAGATCGGCGCGAGCGGAGAGGTCGGTCATGACACCGCCACCGGTATAGTGCGCCGCCGGCACCACCGGTATCGGTTCGTGCGTTATGTCGTAGCCGTATTCCTTGCAGCGCTCGTAGATCGTCGGGAAGTGGCTTTTGATGAAATCCGCCGGCTTGTGACTGATGTCGAGGTGGACATAATCGAGGCCGCCGCGCTTCATTTCGTAGTCAATGGCGCGCGCCACAATGTCGCGCGAAGCCAGTTCGCCGCGCGGGTCATGATCCTGCATGAACGGCTTTCCATCCGGCAACGTCAGAAGGCCGCCTTCCCCGCGCACTGCCTCGGAAATCAGAAACGACTTGGCACGTGGGTGATACAGACAGGTCGGATGGAACTGAATGAACTCCATGTTGGCCACGCGGCAGCCGGCGCGCCAGGCCATGGCGATGCCATCGCCGGTCGAGGTATCCGGGTTACTTGTATATAGGTAGGCCTTGCAGGCGCCGCCGGTGGCGAGTGCCACAAAATGGGCGCTGTAGGTAGTGACGTGTCCGGATTCCCGGTTCAACGCATAGACGCCAAGACAACGGTCGGGCCCGGCGCGGCCGAGTTTCCGGCTGGTAATGAGATCGATGGCGATGTGGCTTTCGTGCAGCGTGATGTTCGGATGCCGGCGGACCAGGGATTCGAGCGTGGTCTCGACGGCGCGGCCGGTAGCGTCCTCGGCGTGTATGACTCGCCGGTGACTGTGGCCGCCTTCGCGCGTCAGGTGATATTCCATCGCGCCATTCGCTTGCTTCTCCCGGCTGAACGGCACGCCGCGGTCAATCAACCAGCGAATCGCCTCTGGTCCCTGGCGCACGACGAATTCAACCGTATCACGGCGACACAAGCCGGCCCCGGCATTAAGCGTGTCCTGGATGTGCGAGTCGAAGGTATCTTCCTGTCCGTTCAGAACCGCGGCCACGCCTCCTTGGGCATAGAGGCTGGCGCTCTCGGTGAGCGCCGCTTTGGCAAGGATGGTTACCCGCGCCTTGTCCGCCACCCGCAGGGCCAGGCTGAGACCGGCGGCGCCGCCGCCGATGATCAGGACGTCGGAGAACTGGGGGGTCGTCATGCGCGTTCGATGAGGGGAGGGCACATTTGTGGCGTTTACGATATCCTATCACACGTGTCAGAGCTGTTTTATCGTGCCGTTGTTTCTCAGGGACAGAAGATTGAACAACAAATACCCTCTTTCCCGTGTCTTTCCCGCGAACTTTAGCCCCTCGCCACGGTCTCTTAGGAGCGGAATACCCCGTATCGGAACCCATGGGGACAGGTCCTCATGAGCGAGCGGAGTATTGACCAAAAGTTGGTTGTGCGGGTGCAGAAAGGCGACAAGACCGCCTTCGATCTCCTGGTCCGGAAATACCAGCACAAGGGCGCCAAGCTGATTTCGCGCTACGTGCGCGACCGGCGGGAAGTGGAAGACGTGACGCAGGAGGCCTTTATCAAGGCCTACCGCGCCATCGGAGGTTTTCGTGGTGAAAGCGCGTTCTATACTTGGTTGTACCGGATCGCCGTGAACACGGCGAAAAATTATCTCGAATCGCAGAGCCGGCGGCCACCCGGCTCGGACATGGAAATCGAAGGCGCGGAACTCATTGAAAGCGGCGAGGGGTTGCGCGATCAGGCTACGCCGGAGCGTCAGATGCTGACCAATGAGATCGCCACGACGGTGCACCGGGTTCTGGAACTTCTCCCGCCGGATCTGCGCACGGCCATTACGCTGCGCGAGATCGAGGGGATGAGTTACGAGGAAATCGCCGAAGTCATGGATTGTCCGATCGGTACCGTACGCTCGCGCATCTTCCGCGCGCGCGAGGCCATCGATCAGGAACTGCGGCCGTTGCTGGAAAGGTAATGCCATATGAACGATGAACACCTGAAAGAGAAACTGTCGGCGCTGGTTGACAACGAACTCGATGAACTGGAAGAGCGCCGCGTATTCACGGCGCTCGAGGGCGATGTCGCGCTCCGTCGCACGTGGGAGCGCTATCATCTCGTGCGCGCGGCGCTGCACCAGGATGTGGATGTCGTCGTCGCGCAGGATGCGGCCGAGCAGGTCGCAAAACGCATCGAAACCGAACCGTCCACCGCAGTTTCATTCCGCCGCCATCGGGTCACCCGTTTTCTTGGCACGCTGGCGATCGCGGCCTCGGTCGCGGCGATTGCCATTACCGGCGTGCAGTGGGTGCATCAGCCGGTCCCGGCGCCGTTACCGGCGTTGGCCGCCAACAATCCGGCGCCGCAAAACTTCATCCGCTCCGGCACCACGCGCTGGGACATGAAGCAACCGGAGGCCGAAAGCGCGCTCAATGCCTACCTGGTGGAACATGACGAGTTTGCCTCGACCTCCGGGCTCGGCGGCATGATGCCTTATGTCCGGGTTGTCAGTTACGATCACGTTAAATGATCTCCCGCTTCCCCGTTCGTACTGCTTTCGTACTCCTCGGTTTGTTTGTCTGTTCCACCGCCATGGCGGCGGATGCCGCACACGAGTGGTTGATGAAAATCAATCATGCGGCGCGCGACCTGGAATACGACGGCATCTTCGTATACCAGCATGACACCCAGCTTGAGGCCATGCACATCTTTCACAAGGTGGAGAACAAGTCGGTGAAGGAGCGGCTCGTGTCGCTGAATGGTGCGCCACGCGAGATCGTCCGCGACGCGACAGAGGTCCGCTGCTACTGGCCGGATAAAAACTCGGTTATGGTTGAATATCGCAAGGCGGACGCGAAGGGGTTTCCTTCCATACTTCCCGAACGCATGCAGGATCTGGACGAATATTATGTCTTGCGGTTGGGTAACACCGAGCGCATCACCGGCCGTGTGGCGCAGCTGGTGATCGTCAAGCCGGTCGATCAGTATCGCTACGGCTATCATTTGTGGGCGGATGCCGATACCGGCCTGCTGCTCAAGGCCGATTTGCTTGATACGAAAGGCGCTATCCTCGAACAATTCATGTTTACGCAGATCAACATCGGCATCAAGATTCCAGACGCGGCGCTCGCACCCGGCATGACCGGCAAGAGCATGGTCTGGTACCGGGAAGACGGCGATACCCGGAATGTCTCCGGAAAACCCGGCTGGTCCGCCTCACGGCTGCCCAAGGGTTTCCGGCTCTCCGCGCACATGACGCGGCGTCTGCCGATGCGAAAACAACCCGTTGAACATCTGGTTTACACGGACGGGTTGGCCGCGGTGTCCGTGTTCATCGAGAAACAGGAAAAGGGCGTAAAACCTTTCATGCAGGGACCGAGCCGCATGGGCGCGGTGCACGCGATGAGCGCCCAGTCGGGCGATTATCAGATCACGACGGTGGGCGAAGTACCGGCCGCCACCGTCGCCTTCATCGGCGGATCGGTGGCGCCGGCACGGTGAGCTTCGCGGCTGTGATGCGCCGGCACGGATACTGTCTTTTCTTTCCGCTGCTTGTTTCGCTGACGGTGCAAGCGGCGCCGCGCGAGCTCCCGGATTTCAGCCGGCTCGTCGTCCGGCACGGCATGGCCGTCGTCAACCTCAGTGTCACGCGGGACCCCAGTCGCGCCGGTTTTTCGCCGTCAGCGGCAACGGATGAAAAATCCCCGCGCCATTTCGCGCCACGTAACTTCGATGAAAATCCCGATCAAGCGGAGGAGAGTTCGCTGGGGTCGGGATTCATCATTTCGCCCGACGGATACATTCTGACCTGCGCGCATGTGGTCGAGAATGCGCGGGAGATCCAGGTGCGACTGGCCGACCGGCGCGAGCTCAGTGCGCGTCTGGTGGGGGCGGACCGCCGCAGTGACGTGGCCTTGCTCAAGATCGAAGCGTCCGCGTTACCCACGGTGGTCATCGGCGACGCGAATAAACTTCAGGTAGGCGAGTGGGTATTGGCCATCGGCTCGCCTTTCGGTTTCGACAGTTCCGCGACGGCCGGCATTATCTCGGCCAAAGGCCGGACGTTGCCGAACGAAAATTATGTTTCGTTCATCCAGACGGATGTGCCCATCAACCCCGGCAACTCCGGCGGGCCGCTGTTCAATCTCAAAGGCGAAGTCGTTGGCGTTAATTCGCAGATCTACAGCGGCACCGGCGGTTTCATGGGGGTGTCGTTCGCCATTCCGATCGATGCCGCCATGACGATCGGCGCGCAGCTTAAAAGCGAAGGCCGGGTGCGGCGCGGTTGGCTCGGGGTAAGTCTGCAGGAGGTGTCGCGCGCACTGGCCGGCGCCTATGGTCTGAACCAGCCGCGCGGTGCGTTGATTGCCGATATTCTGCCCGGCAGTCCGGCGGCAAAATCCGATCTGCGCACGGGCGATATCGTGCTGGAGTACGAAGGTCGTGCGATTGACCGGTCCACGGACCTGCCGCCGCAGGTGGGCCTCACGATGCCCGGCACACATACGCGTCTGGGTGTATTCCGGCGCGACGGCGGTGCAAGAACCGTGGTGGTGACTGTCGGTGAACTCAAGGAGGAAATCGCCGCCAAGCCGGCGCCCCGACGCGATGCCATCGAAAAGCATTCGCGATACGGCCTTGCGCTGAGCGAAATGTCGGTATCGCAGCGGAAAAATCTTGAGATCGATAACGGCATCAGCGTTGTCGGTGTCGAGGATGGCCAGGCGCGCGACGCCGGTTTGCGCCCCGGGGATGTCATCCTGGAAGTTGACGGAAAACATGTCAGCGATGTAGCCACTTTCCATCGTCTTCTCGGACACGCTTCCCCGCATCGACCCGTGGTGTTGCGGGTACGGCGTGGCATGACGACGCTGTTTCTGGCGCTGAACCTCGCCGGTTAGGGAAGCTCTGATCAAGTCTCCCGTTCGCCCTGAGCTTGTCGAAGGGTGAACGGGAGACGCCGTAAATGGCAGGCGATTCGTCCGTTCATGGTTCGACAGGCTCACCACGAACGGACTTGATCAGAGCTTCCTTAGCTTTTACCCCTCATTTATGCCGTCCCTGAAATAAGGTATGCTACGCATCGCCGGGCAGATGTGAACCGACCACGGCCCTGAAGCCCATTTGACAGAGACCAGGAAACCAGGCGCCTCGGGCGCCTTTTTCGTATCCACGCCACAGGCGGTTTCCGCCGCCGCCATTTCGGCGGGAGCAGCGCAACACTTGTGAATGACAAGACGAGCGCGGCAGGGCTACCAGTCAAATGTCAGGACGAGCGAAGCAGGGCTACTGCTCTTATGTCAGGACGAGCGAAGCAGGGCTACATTAATGAGCAGCTGGAACCAGGAACTGATCCGGAACTTCTCGATCATCGCGCACATCGACCACGGCAAATCCACGCTCGCGGACCGCTTCATCCAGGTCTGCGGGGGGCTGGAGGCGCGCGAGATGCAGGAACAGGTGCTGGACTCGATGGATCTCGAGCGCGAACGCGGCATCACCATCAAGGCCCAAAGTGTTGCGCTCGACTACCTGGCGCGCGACGGCCAGACCTACCGCCTGAACATGATCGACACGCCGGGGCACGTGGACTTCTCCTACGAAGTGTCGCGCTCGCTGACCGCCTGCGAAGGCGCGGTGCTGGTGGTGGATGCATCGCAGGGCGTGCAGGCGCAGACCGTGGCCAACTGTTACACCGCCTCCGAACTTAATCTGGAAATTCTGCCGGTGCTGAACAAGATCGATCTTCCCTCCGCCGACCCGCAGCGGGCCATCCAGGAGATCGAGGACATCATCGGCATTAATGCCCAGGACGCCGTCCGCGCGAGCGCGAAGACCGGTGAAGGTGTGCCGGAAATTCTGGAGGCGATCGTCCGGCATATCCCGTCGCCCAAGGGCGACGCCAACGCACCGCTCAAGGCACTAATCATCGATTCCTGGTTTGACAATTACCTCGGGACGGTTTCGCTGGTGCGTGTCATGGACGGGCGCCTGAAACCCCGGGAGAAGATCCGCCTCATGGCCACCGGTCGCGATTACGTGACCGAGCAGATCGGCATCTTCACGCCCAAGCGCAAACCGGTTACCGAACTGGGGCCGGGCGAAGTGGGCTATGTCATGGCCGGCATCAAGGACGTGCGCAGCGCGCGCGTCGGCGACACCATCACGCACGTCGACCGTCCCGCCGGCAAACCGCTTCCCGGCTTCAAGGAAATCAAGCCGCGCGTGTTCGCCGGCTTGTATCCGGTTGAATCTTCCGAGTACGAGGCGTTCCGCGACGCGCTCGCGAAGTTGCAACTCAACGATGCCTCGCTGCATTACGAGCCGGAAACCTCGCAGGCCCTCGGATTCGGTTTCCGCTGCGGCTTCCTCGGCATGCTGCATCTGGAGATCATTCAGGAGCGGCTTGAGCGCGAATACGGACTGAATCTCATCACGACCGCGCCGACCGTGGTGTACGAGGTGGTAACGGCGAATGAAGTGTTGCTCGTCGAGAATCCGGCGAAAATGCCGGACCCGTCCCGAATCGTCGATATACGCGAGCCCATCATCCGCGCCACCATCCTCGTGCCGCAGGAGTACGTGGGCAATGTCATCGGGCTGTGCGTGGAGAAACGCGGCATTCAGAAGGACATGACCTATCACGGCCGTCAGGCCATGCTGGTTTACGAATTACCGCTGGCCGAGGTGGTACTGGATTTTTTCGACCGGTTGAAATCCGTCAGCCGTGGTTACGCATCGCTCGATTACGACTTCCAGGAGTTTCGTGTCGCTAACGTGGTGAAGCTTGACGTGCTTATTAATGGCGATAAAGTGGACGCCCTGTCGGTAATTGTTCACCGGGAGCAGAGCCAGTATCGAGGCCGGGAACTGGCGAAGAAGTTGCGCGAGCTGATCCCGCGGCAAATGTTCGACGTCGCCATCCAGGCGGCCATCGGTTCCAAGATCATTGCGCGCGAAACGGTCAAGGCGTTGCGCAAGAATGTCACGGCCAAATGTTATGGCGGCGACGCCACGCGCAAGCGCAAACTGCTGGAAAAACAGAAAGAGGGCAAGAAACGCATGAAACAACTGGGCACCGTGGAAATTCCGCAGGAGGCGTTTCTCGCCGTTCTGCGCGTGGACGCGAAATAACGCCATGGACTTCGCACTGATCATGTTGCTGATTCTGGTCGGTACCGGCGCGATCTGGGGGCTCGATCGATTGCTGCTGGCGGAGAGCCGCGAGCGCAAGGCCAAGACGCTTTCCCAGGCGGGGAAGGCCGAAGAAGCGGCCCGGGCACGCCAGGAGCCGGCTTATGTCGAGTATGCGCGCGCCTTTTTCCCGGTTATTCTGATCGTATTCCTGATCCGCTCGTTCCTGGTGGAACCGTTCCGCATTCCTTCCGGTTCCATGCTTCCCAGTCTTTATATCGGCGACTTCATTCTGGTGAACAAGTTTTCCTATGGCGTGCGGTTACCCGTGATCAACAGCAAGATCATGGATTCCAGCCACCCGAAGCGGGGCGAAGTGATGGTGTTTCGTTTTCCCGGCAACCCTTCCATCAACTACATCAAGCGCGTGGTTGGCATTCCCGGCGACCGTATCCTATATAAGGATAAGAAGCTGTATATCAACGGTGCCCCCATGGACCAGGCCGATGGCCGGCCTTACTTTTTTGCCTCGGGCAGCGACGCCCATGGAGAAGCCCTGAGGATGAGGGAGAATCTCGATGGTGTGCAGCATGACATCCTGACGACCAACCGCCCGGACATGCCGCTGCCCGAGATCGTGGTGCCGGAAGGCCAGTATTTCGTCATGGGCGATAATCGCGATCACAGCAACGACAGCCGTTACTGGGGCTTCGTGCCGGACCAGAATCTCGTGGGCAAGGCCTTCCTGATCTGGTTCAGTTGGGACCTGACCGATCAGGGCAAGATGTTCTGGCAGCGTATCGTCTGGGATCGTATTGGCCATTCGATCAATTGACATTGATATTCAACCGGTATCGTGAAGGAGACCTTGATGCAAAACCCTAAACGCCAGGCAGGCATGTCCATGTGGAGCATGCTGTTTACACTGGGTACGCTGGCTTTTTTCCTTTTTTTGTTTTTCAAGCTGCTTCCACCCTACATGGACGACTTCAAGATAAAAAGCGCGCTCGACAGCCTGGGCCGGCAACCCGATGCCGGTACCATGACGCTGCCTCAGGTGAAGGAAGCCATTCGTAAGCGCCTCGAAATCGACAGCGCCGATAATTTTGATCTGGAAAAGACCTTAACCGTGGAACCGCGCGGAAAGATGAAGAGCATCCGGATCAATTACGAGTCAGTCGTGCCGATAATGTTTAATATTTCCGCGTTGCTCAATTTCGATCACGCTATCGAGGTCCGTGTCACTGAATAAGACACTTGTCGAGCTTGGCCGCCGGCTGAACTACACCTTCCGCCAGCCCGGACTGCTTGAGCAGGCGTTGACGCATCGCAGCAAAAGTGCGGTCAATTATGAGCGCCTCGAATTCCTGGGCGACAGC
>JBBTKS010000062.1:0-8185 GCA_038058885.1 Pseudomonadota bacterium | reverse complement strand
AACAGCGGTCGGGCGTGAAGCACGGATCAAGCTGAACATGTATAGCGAATTTCACTCATTGCCTGAACCAGGGGGAGACCATGTCCAGACCGTTCCGCAAGCTTGATCCCGTGAAAGTCGTCAAACTCAAACGCCAGGGTTTATCGAATGCCCTGATCGCCCAGCGTCTGGGCGTGACCCAGGGCGCGGTTTACCACGTCCTGCGCAAAATGGATTCTCACGCGCCACAACAACTACCAGAAATACCGGCGACCATTTAAATGGCATACCAAACCATGTCCGCGTCATAGGCCGGCGGATCGAATTTTTTGCTTGACGCCATAATTAATGTAACTACAATTAATAGCGTCGATAGCGCGTGAAAATCAGCTACGACCCGAAGAAAAACGCACGCAACATCGCCGAGCGCGGCTTGAGCTTCGATGTGGCACAAGCATTCGAATGGGAATTCGCGATCATCTGGCAAGATACGCGCCGCGATTACGGTGAAGAGCGCTTTATTGCGCTAGGCAGGATTGGACAGCGGGTGCATTCACTGGTCTTTACGCATCGCTCAGAGACTGCTCATATCATCAGCCTGAGAAAAGCCAATCGCAGAGAGATACGCCGTTATGAAGCCGAAGCGCAGGAAAAGACCTGATCCTTATCTCACGGACGAAGACAGTCCCGAGTGGACGGAGGAAATGTTCCGCAAGGCCAGACCGGCCATCGAGGTAGTGCCCGAAATCGTGGAGGCCTATCGCCGCTCGCGCGGCCGGCCACCGAAGGAAGTCACCAAGCAACAGGTGACCTTGCGTCTGTCGCCGCAAGTGCTTGAGTTTTTCCGCAAACAGGGCCGTGGCTGGCAGACGAAGATTGATAAAGTGCTCAGCCGTTACGTGACGCGAAAGAAAGCGGCATGAACCACAAGCGCCGACGGGCCCGGCGGAGCCGGGCGGGGTGCTAGCTCTGTAAGCCGTGGAAAATCAATGGCGCTGCCACCGCGTCGCCCATGGGCGAAAAATTTTCGGATCATCGGCGCCGCCAGGCAGCGGATGCTCATCTGCGCAAAACAACTCTTAAATTACACTCGCCGTATTACCTCTAATCGCTATCCGCCCTTCCGCAAGGCGGCAATCACGTGTTTCGTCTCCGGCCGCACGCCGCGCCAGAGCATGTACGATTCCGCCGCCTGCTCCACCAGCATGCCGAGGCCGTCGGCGGCGGTCGCGGCGCCGTGCAGCATGGCCCACTCGAGGAACGGCGTGGGCTTGTCGCCGTACATCATGTCGTAGGCGACCGCCCCGGAGGTGAACAGGTTCACCGGCAGCGGCGGCACCTCGCCTTTCAGGCTGGCGCTCGTGCCGTTGATCACGATATCGAAACGCTTGCCGACCAAATCGTCATAGCCAACGGCCTCGACCTTGCCGATATGCGCGAAGGTCTTGGCGAGCTCCTTGGCCTTGGAGAGCGTGCGGTTGGCGATGACGAGCACGGCGGGATTCTGCTTGAGCAGCGGCCCGAGCGCGCCGCGGGCAGCGCCGCCCGCGCCCAGCACCAGAATTTTTTTGCCTCTCAGGAGAACGTTCAGGTTTTTCGTCAGATCATGCACCAGGCCGGTGCCGTCGGTGTTGTCGCCGAATATTTTCCCGTCGGGCTCGAAACGGATCGTGTTGACCGCGCCGGCGAGTTTCGCGCGATCGCTCAGATTGTCCGCGAGCCGATACGCCTCGAGTTTGAACGGCACGGTGATGTTGAGCCCCTTGCCGCCCTCGGCGCGAAACTGCTCGACCGCCTCGGCAAAGCCGTCGGTGTCGACCCACAACGCGGTGTATTCGATGTCATGACCGAACTGGTGCGCAAACTGCTTGTGTATGACGGGCGACTTGCTGTGGGCGACGGGATTGCCCATCACCGCGTAACGCGCCGGAGCCGTGTCTTTATCCACTTTGGTTGCCACTGGTCCGCCCTGAAAGTGCATGCGCGTCTATTCTAGGCGATTGCCCGGAGAACGGCACGCGGGTCTAGACGAGAACGGTGATCAGATAGGCGAGATAGCAAAATCCATTGAAGAAAAGATGCACCGGGCGAAGATTTCCGCGGCGCAACATGAACAACAGATAGGCGCTGGCAACGATGGTCAGCACCAGCCCCGCCATCACCTCCCGGCGCGGCTCCCAGGGTGTCAGCAGAATGCCGAGTGCCGGCAGGAGCGAGCCCTGGAACACCATGGCGCCGGTAATGTTGCCGAAGGCGAGCGTGTCCTTGCGCTTGCGGATCCAGAGAATGCTGTTGACCTTCTCCGGCAGTTCGGTGGCGACCGGCACGATCAGCAGCGCCAGCACCAACGCCGAAATGCCGAGCCAATCGGACAACTGCTCCACGCCCTGCACGAAACCATGCGCGCCAAAGACGATGAGCGCCAATCCCATGCCCAGCTGCACCAGCACCGTGAACAGGTTTTCCGGCACGTTGATGCGTCCCATCAGCCGCACGAGGAACAACGGCTCACCCGCCTTGGTGGCATGTCCGTCCGAGACCAGCAAAGCCGAAGCACGGATGGTGAGCATGAGGTAAATGAAATACACCAGCACCAGTAGCAGCGCGACAAGAACGCGCACCCAGGTCACGTGGTGTGGGACGAAAATCGCGGCCGCGCTCATGCCGAAGGCGAGCAGGAACCATTGCAAGTCGCGGGTAAGCCCGGTGCGCTCGGGATGGAAACCGTCCTGCCAGCCGCGCTTGTGAGCGGCGAAGACCGCCATCAGAAACAGCGTGAGCGTGGACAGCATGAGTGGCGCTCCCAGGATCGCGCCCACGCCCACTTCCTCGCGCACCGCCTGAGTACTCACGGTGGAAAGGATCGCCACGATCGGCACCATGGTTTCGGGCAGGGCCGTGCCCACCGCCGCGAAAATGGAACCGGTCACGCCCTCGGAGATTTTAAGCCGCTCTCCAAGGTGTTCGAGGGCATTGGTGAAGGTTTCCGCGCCGATCAGGATAACGAGCAGCGCAATGAGAAGTATGCCCAGAGTCATGTCAGGAATTCCGTTCTGATTTCTATTTCTTTTCCATGCCGGGTGGCCGGGTTTCGATCAGCGACGGACGCGCGCTCACGCCGGCCAGCCACGGCGCCAGCCGCGGATGGCGGCGGCGCCAGTCATGCGGATAGCGAAAGTCGATGTATTCGAGCGCCACCGCCATGACCAGGTCGGCCAGGGTGAACCGATCCGACACGAGCCAGGGTCCGCTGTGCAGGCGGTCCTCGGTGTATTCGAGCGAGCGCGCGATTTTTTCCTCCTGACGCCGGATGCTTTCCGCCGACTGTTGCTCGGCGGGCCGTCGCGATTCGAGCAGGCGGCTCACGGTGGCGTCCAGCATGCCATCGGCCAGAGCCTGCCAGCGCAGCATCTCCCAGCGCGCCGCGCCCGAAACGGCGAGCAACGCCGGCGCCTTGAGCGAATCGAGATACTCGACGATCACCGGAGAATCGAAAAGGACATCGCCATTGTCGAGCGCCAGCGCCGGTACCTTGCCGAGCGGATTGAGCGCGGGAATCGGGCTGTCCGCGGCCCAGGCGTCGGCCACGACAAACTCGCACGCGAGATTCTTCTCCCGGACCAGGACGCGGACCTTGCGCACGTAGGGTGAAGTCAGCGAGCCATAAAGTTTCATATTAATCTCCAAATCTCACCGCCAAGACGCAAAGAAAAGATGAATGCTTATTCACGATTCCCTTGGCGCTCTTTGCGTTGAAAATTCTTATAAAGAGTAATTCAGCATCAACCCGGCGAATACCGCCGCGCCGAACCAGTTGTTGTTCAGGAAAGCGCGAAAGCAACCGTCACGCGTCCGATCGCGCATCAGCTGCTGCTGATACAGCGCGAACCCAAGCGCCGCGACCAGGCCGGCATAATACCGCAATCCAAGGCCGGCGAGCGCGCCGGAGTACGCCAGCAGCGACAGCGTGAGAACATGGAAAAGGAATACCATCGCGCGGTCGTGGCGGCCGAACAGGATGGCGGTGGATTTCACCCCGACCTTGCGATCGTCGTCCCGGTCCACCATGGCATAGGCCGTGTCGTAGGCCACCGCCCAGCACACGTTGGCGGCGAACAGCACCCAGCCCGCGGGCGGAATGCCGCCGGTTTGGGCGGCAAACGCCATCGGGATGCCCCAGCCGAAGGCCGCGCCAAGATAGAACTGCGGCAGGTGCGTGAAACGCTTGACGAACGGATAGGTCGCCGCGAGAAACGCGCCGGCGAAGGAAAGCAGGATGGTCAGGCGGTTGAGCGTGAGCACCAGCGCAAACGCGATGAGACACAGCGCCGCAAAAAGCACGAGCGCTTCGCGCGGAGTGACGCGCCCGGCGGCGATCGGCCGGTCGCGCGTGCGCTCGACGTGCGGGTCGAAATCGCGGTCGGCGTAATCGTTGATCACGCAGCCGGCGGAGCGCATCAGCACCACGCCCAGCACGAACACGGCCAGGACATGCAGACCGGGACGGCCCTGTGCGGCGCTCCACAACGCCCATAGCGTCGGCCAGAGCAGCAGCAGAATGCCGATCGGCCGATGCAGGCGCATCAACCGCGCATAGTCCATGAGCCGTTCCGCGCTCATCATTCCATGAATTCAGGAATGTCCGGCAGAAAAAATTCGCACACCAGCAGCGGCTTGCCGCCGAGCCGGAACAGCGAGCGCCGCCCCCAGATCACCGCGGGCTTCTCGCGCAGATCGCGAGCCACCAGGTGATAGAGTTGATCGGAAGGAGTGAGGCAGGCAATCTCCACTTCGCCTCGCTCCATCGACGGATCGGCAAACAGCACCGCTCCGAGGGAGCGTGAACCCAGACGCGTAAAACGGTGGAATTTACGCGCCAGCGTCAACGGCGGGATGATGGTGCGCGCATAAACCCACGGCGTATCGCCGCACATCAACCGCACTTGGCGCACCACGGCACGGGTGCCGCGCCGCATGCCGACCGCCATCGCCTCGCTGCACAGCGGGCGGGCGCGCCGCTGGTCAAGCAATTGGACATGAAAATGCTGGCGGCAATGGCCGATCAGGCGCTCGGTGAGCGAGGCCGGATCGAGCAACCACGGCCGGTATTTTTCCGGGATACCGGCGCGGTTCAGCCGCCGTATCGGCCGCCACAGCGGCTCCGTGCATCGTGGCGACACCGGGCTCACAATAGCCATGTAATGTTATCAATGATTTATGGGTGCCGAATCGTAGCAGAAACGACCCACCCGGTCAGCGCAAGCAGTGGCACTATACATGACGCCGTCCCCCGGGAAATCATATGGGCAGAGCTGCATCGTACCCGGTCGCGGCATAAGGACAGTAATCGTTTCAGGGAGAAATAAGTGAACATTATGCCGTCTGTCCCGCATGCATGGCTCAAGCCGGCATTTTTTTTGGGCACCGGTTTGCTGCTGTGTCCATCACTCACCGCTGCCGACATGCTGGCCGTCGCGGTGGGACGCGGGAACATTTTCTCGCAAGGATCAAATGCCGTGTTTCTCTCGTACCAGAAAGACGCGCCAACGTTATTCAACCAGAAAAGTCTCTACGATCTGTCCCTCGCCCACTGGAGCGGCCGGAATTACAACACGGCGCTCACGGTCGCGCGCGAGCTTCGCTGGAAACTTTCACCGGAAAGTTACTTCGCGGGCACGCTCGGGATCGGCATGGTTGACCGGACCACGGATCATCTGGGCACCCAGGGACAATTCGTGGCACGCCTGACGTTCGGGCGCAAATTCGGAAAATACGACCTGTCCATCGGCGAGACACATTACTCGAACGGTAAAACTGCTTTACAACTCAATTGGCATGGACCGAATACAGGGGAGGATTTCCTGACGGTGATGCTGGCGCGCGAATTCTAGCGTCCCGGATTTTAGCAGGTTGCTGAAAAACTCCCTCTCCCTGCGGGAGAGGGTCGGGGTGAGGGTGTTCATATTCCATTAAGCATTTGTGTTTTTTAATATCCCCCTCATTCTAACCTTCTCCCGGAGGGAGAAGGAAAAGACTTTTTCAGCAACCTGCTAGACGTTGCCATAGGTCTCGGCGCCGCTGAGCCAGCGCCGTACGATCGGGTCCACGCTCCCGGGATACTCCTTGAGGAGCAGATCCGCCAACTGCTGCACGCGCGGAAGCAATTCATGATCCCGCAGCAGATCGGCGATGTGAAATTGCGGCATGCCGGCCTGACGCGTGCCGAGCACCTCGCCCGGACCGCGCATCTCCAGGTCGCGCCGCGCGATCTCGAACCCATCGCTGGTCTCGCGCACCGCCGCGAGCCGCGCCCGCGCCATCTCCGACAGCGGCGCTTGATACAACAACACGCAGTGGCTTTCGGCCTGGCCGCGGCCGATGCGCCCGCGCAGCTGATGCAATTGCGAAAGCCCCAGTCGCTCGGCGTTTTCGATGATCATGAGCGAGGCGTTAGGCACGTCCACGCCCACTTCGATGACGGTGGTGGCGACCAGCAGGTTGATGTCGCCGCGTTTGAACGCGGCCATGATTTTTTCCTTTTCCAACGGCTTCATGCGTCCGTGGATCAGCGCCACCTTGAGTCCGGGCAGCGCTTCGTGCAGCGCCTGCGCGGTATCCGTCGCCGTCTCCAGCTCAAGCGTCTCCGACTCCTCGATCAGCGGGCAGACCCAGTAGGCCTGGCGCCCGGCGGTGCAGGCGTCGCGAATGCGGCTGACGACATCGGCGCGGCGCGCGGCCGGCAGCGCCACGGTTTCGACCGGTTTGCGCCCCGGCGGCAGCTCGTCGATCACCGACACGTCGAGGTCGGCATACAGGCTCTGGGCGAGGGTGCGCGGGATCGGGGTGGCCGTCATGATCAGCTGATGCGGACGGCGATCGCCGCGGCGCCCCTTCTCGCGCAGCGCCAGGCGCTGATGCACGCCGAAGCGGTGCTGCTCATCGACGATGATGAGTCCCAGATCGGCAAATTCGACGTCTTCCTGAAACAGCGCCTGGGTGCCGACGGCGATGGCAGCCTGGCCCGATCCGATTTTTTCGAGCGCGCCCTGGCGCGCACGGCCGTTGAGCTTGCCGGAGAGACCGGCCACGACAACACCGAGCGGCTCGAGCCAGCCGGAAAAGTTGCGCAGGTGCTGATCGGCGAGCAGCTCGGTCGGCGCCATCACCGCCACCTGCAAACCGCTTTCGACGGCGGCGAGACCCGCGCACGCGGCCACGACGGTCTTGCCCGACCCGACATCGCCCTGCACCAGGCGCTGCATCGGATGTACCTTTCGCAGATCGGTCAGGATTTCATCCAGCACTCGCTGCTGCGCGCGCGTGAGCTGAAACGGCAGACGCGCGAGCAACTGCGGTATCAGTTTTCCCGCCCCGCTCATGGCCGGCGCGCTTTCGGTCTGCACTCGCGCGCGCAGACGCTTCAGACTCAGGTGATGCGCCAGCAGCTCTTCAAAGGCAAGGCGCAGCACCGCGGGATGTTTGCCCTGCGCCAGCAACTCCACCGGCGTGTGCGGCGGTGGCTGATGCACCAGCGCCAGCGCTTCGATCAGCGTGGGCAGGCGCAGCTCCTGCAACACGGCGGGCGGCAGCTGTTCCTCGATTTTTTCCAGATATTTTTCCAGCGCCTGGCGCGCGAGTTTGCGCAGACTCAGTTGATGCACGCCGGTGGTCGCCGGATACACCGGCGTCAGGTTTTGCTCCGCCTTGGCAGGCTGAGCGCCGTCGGTGAATTCGTACTCGGGGTGAATCATCTCGAGACCCGCGGGACCGAAGCGGACCTCGCCGAACAGGCGCAGACGGCGGCCGCGCGTAAGGTTCGCCTGTTGCGCGGCGCTGAAATAAAAAAACCGCAGATGCAGATGGCCGGTGCCGTCGCTCACGCGGCAGATCAGGCTGCGCCGGCCGCGGAACACCACGTCCGCCAGCTCGATCTCGCCCTCGACCACGGTCTCCATCCCGGGCCGCAGGCCGCCCATGGGCAGAACGCGCGTGCGGTCCTGGTAACGCAGGGGAAGATGGAACAGGACGTCCTGCACGGTGTGCAGGCCGAGGCGTTTAAGCTTTTCCGCGAGCTTGGGGCCGACGCCTTTGAGGCGGGTCACCGGCAGCGAGGCAATATCCATATTATCGGGTCACGCCGGAAAACACGGCTGAAAATCAGCGGAGACGCGTGGTTGTCAGCGGCGACTTTTCGTCTTGCTGCTTT
>JBBTKS010000061.1:0-1608 GCA_038058885.1 Pseudomonadota bacterium | reverse complement strand
ACTGCCCGCGAACTGACTTGGTCTCGTTTCGCTCCGTCCTGTTCAATTTCCTGATGTGGCTGACGGTCACGGTGTACGCGCCGCTGTCACTGCTCACGTGCGTGCTGCCTTTCCCGTGGCGCTACCGCCTCATCAGCCGGTGGGCGCGCTGGCAGATGTTCTTGCTGAAACATATCTGCGGGCTGGACTATCGCGTGGACGGCCTCGAGCATCTGCCCGCGGGCGCGGCGGTGATCCTGTCCAAGCACCAGTCGGCCTGGGAGACCATCGCGTTTCAGCAGATTTTTCCGCCGCAGACCTGGGTGCTGAAGCGTGAACTGCTGTGGATTCCGCTGTTCGGCTGGGCGCTGGCATTGCTGCGGCCGATCGCCATCGATCGTGGCGCGGGCCGGCTGGCGATCGAGCAGGTCATCGAGCAGGGGCGTGAGCGCCTGCAATCCGGTATCTGGGTCGTGGTATTTCCGGAAGGCACGCGCGTGGCGCCGGGAACCCGGCGGCGCCACGGCATCGGTGGCGCCGCGCTTGCTGCCGCGAGCGGTTATCCGGTGGTACCGGTGGCGCACAACGCCGGCTCGTTCTGGCCGCGGCGCGGCTTCCGCAAGCGCCCCGGCACGATCCGCGTTGTCATTGGCCCGGTGATCGACAGCCATGGCAGAAGCGCCGAGGAAATCCGGCGGCAGGCGGAGGAATGGATAGAAAACACCATGGCCGGGCTGGAAGGAAAGCAGCCGGATTAGATTAGTTGTGCCCCGCCGCGTTGCTCAGGGCGGCGAATTCGGCGAGCGAGAGCGTTTCGGCGCGCCGGACCGGATCAATACCCAAGGCGAGCATGTCCTCCGCGCTCAGCAAACCCTTCATGTTATTGCGCAGGGTTTTGCGGCGGCTGGCGAAGGCCGCGCGCACCAGAAGCGCAAACCGCGCGGGATCGTCGACCGCCACGGGTGGTCTGGCATGGGGCACCAGGCGCACGACCGCGGAATCCACCTTGGGCGGTGGCGTGAAGGCGCCGGGCGCGACGTCGAAGAGTTTCTCCACGGCGCAGCGGTACTGAATCATGACCGAGAGCCGCCCGTAATCCTTTCCGCCCGGCGCTGCGCGCAGCCGCTCCACCACTTCCTTCTGCAGCATGAACAGCATGTCCTTGATGCATCCGGCCTGATCCAGCAGATGAAACAGCAGCGGCGTGGAGATGTTGTACGGCAGATTGCCGATCACCCGCAGCTTACCGAAGCCGGACGCGATTTTGCAGAAATCGAATTTCAGCGCGTCGGCATTGTGCAATGTCAGCCTGTCGCGCGGGAATTCGGTTTCCAGGCGCGCGAGCAGATCGCGGTCGAGCTCCACGGCATCGAGATGCGTCATGCGCGCAAGCAGATCGCGCGTCAGCGCGCCCGTGCCCGGTCCGATCTCGACCACGTGGTCGCCGGCCTGCGGCGCCAGCGCCGCGACGATGCGCGCGACCACGCTGCGGTCGTGCAGGAAATGCTGGCCGAAGCGCTTACGCGGTCGGAAGGAAGTCATATGAATTTTGGAACGCAGATGAACGCGGATATAAACCGCAAATGAACGCAGATGTTTGTTGGGTAGACAGAAACCAAGGTTAATCTG
>JBBTKS010000060.1:0-1193 GCA_038058885.1 Pseudomonadota bacterium | reverse complement strand
TCTGGAACTCACCCTGGAATTGAGTCAGCTGGGCCGTCCCATGGTGATTGCTCTCAACATGATGGACGCGGCACGCAAGAAAGGACTGCACATCAGCGGCAACACCCTGAGCAAACTGCTGGGTGTGCCGGTCGTGCCGACGGTGACGCTGATGGGTCACGGTATCGCGGAACTTTTCACCGCGGCGGTCGAGGCGGTGCGTGAGAAGACCTGCCCGCTCCCGCAACCGGCGAGCAAGCACATCTGCGAAAAACTTCAGCCCTTGAGCAAGGCCTTGAGCCGCCCCGAAATTCAAACGGCCTTCCGCGTTCCGCACCCGTTGCTGGTCATGCAGCTGGCGGCGGCTGACGGCTATTTTCTGCAGGAGATGCAGCAACACTTCCCCCGGCTGTTGCCGGACTTGCTGCGCTTGCGTGGCGAGGCCGAGCGGGCGCTCCCGCGGCCGCTCGCCGAGGAACTGCATGCCGACCGCCACCACCGCGCGGCGTCCATGTACGAGGCGGTGACCCGCGTCGGCGCCCCGTACGAAGGCGGCGGCTGGCGCTATTGGCTCGATGAATTATTTTTGCATCCGCAATGGGGTCTGCTCGGCAGCCTCGTGGTGTTCGCCGCGGTGCTATTCGTGGTCTTCGAGGTCAGCACCTGGCTCGACACAATGACTTCCGCCAGGCTGATCGACATGGCTTCGGGCTGGCAGCCGCTATCGACGGGTGGCGTCATCGCCCGCGCCGTGCTGGACGGTCTGATCGGTCTCGTCGGAATCGTCGTGCCTTACATGATCCCGCTGGTGTTGCTGCTTGTGGCGCTGGAAGAGTCGGGCATCATGCACCGCATCGCCTTCGTCGTCGACCGCGGGTTTCATCATCTCGGCCTGCATGGCGGCGTCGCGGTCCCGTTTCTGCTGGGGCTCGGCTGCAATGTGCCGGCGATTTCCGCCGCCGCCCTCGTCACCAAGGGCCGTGAGCGCGTCATCGCCTCGCTGTTGATCACTTTCGTTCCGTGCTCGGCGCGCTCCGCCATCATCCTCGCGCTGGCCGGAAAATACCTGGGTGGCCTGGGCGTGTTCACGATATTCATGCTGACCATGGTGGTGATCGCGCTATTGGGGAGCATGCTCGCGCGCCGCTTTCCCGACAGCGGTCCCGGACAGGTGCAGGAAATAGAAACCATGAAAATTCATTTTGAGACTAAAT
>JBBTKS010000059.1:0-3477 GCA_038058885.1 Pseudomonadota bacterium | reverse complement strand
CGCATCTGCTGTGACAGCGTGCTGACGCGCTTGCAAAATTCCGGTTTTTGGGCCAGGCACGGGCTGTCTTTCATGGTGAACATGTATGCATTCAGCTCGTCGATCGACTGTTTGCAGCTCATCTGCTTCTGCTTGTCGGCCTGTTCCTGATATTTTTTCACGACAGCCGCCGGCTCTTCGTACTTGCACGTCCCGATGCGCTTGCCGGAGAACTTCTGGGTCATGTCCATCTTTTCTCCGTCCATCGTTCCGGTCAGGCGCATCTTGCCACGGTAGCTGTCGCTGCCCTGGTCCTCGAACTCGCCGGTGCCGGTCATCTTGTTTTTGCCCGTACACACGATCTTGTACGATGTCTTGTTGCCCGATTTCCTGAGGTCGGTGGTGCTGCACGATTCGTCCTTCGGGATCGCCGCGTCGCTTTTGCGATCCTTGGGGAGGCAGGCCTTGGAAGTCTGTCCCGGCATGGCCATGGGCATGCCTTCCATTTCCATGCTCGTGGTTATTTGCCAGAGTTCACCGGTGTCCTGGGCGGAAAACGCGGCTAACGAAGCTGTAGAAAAAGCATCCGCACATGCTGCCGCAGCGGAACGAAAAGCGCAACGGCAGATCGAAGTTGTACCCCTCGATCCTTACAGAAAAATCACACCCCATGGCCCGCTATAAAGACATTGATACCAACCCCCGGTTCTTACCCGTTGATTTGGCACAGCAGTTGTTGCCCGGCACTTTCGAGCATGCACTGAACCATCTGCTCGATCACGAGATCGATCTCTCTAGTTTTGATACCCGCTTTTGCAACGATGACACTGGTGCGGCGGCTTACCCGCCGGCGATGCTGCTCAAGGTCGTGTTGTTCGCCTATTCTCAGGGCATCGTCAGTAGCCGCAACGTAGAGCGTGTCTGCCGCGAACACGTGACCTTCATCGCCTTGTGCGGCGACACCCGCCCACACTTCACTACCATTGCTAACTTTGTCAGCACACTGGGAGACGACATCGCGCGCATCTTCACCCAGATACTTTTCATCTGCGACCGCCAGGGATTGATTGGTCGGGAAATGTTTGCCATTGATGGAGTGAAGCTGCCAAGCAACGCCTCTAAAGCCAAAAGCGGCACCCGTGCCGACTTTGACCGTCAGGCCACCAAGCTCGAAGCCGCCGCCCGTGTCATGCTTGAACGACATCGTGAGGAGGACTCGAAGCCCGTCGAACCCGATCTTCGGACGAAGGAAACCCGGCGCATCGAGCGACTCGAACGCGATGCCGCGCAGATTCGCGGCTGGCTTGCCGAACATCCCGAGGACCGTCGCGGGCCGAAGGGCTCGATCCGCAAGAGCAACCGCACCGATAACGAATCCGCCAAGATGGCCACCGGCAAGGGCGTGATCCAGGGCTACACCGGGGTGGCGGCGGTAGACGGGAAACATCAGATCATCGTCGAAGCCCAAGCCCATGGCACCGGCAGCGAACAGGAACTGCTCGTGCCCGTGGTCAAGGCCATGCAAGCAACGCTGGACGACGCCCCGCTCCTCACCGACTTAAGCCTCATCACCGCCGATGCCGGCTACCACAGTGAAGCCAACCTCAAGGCCCTGGCCGCACTCAACGTCGATGCCCTCATCGCCGACAACGCCATGCGCCGACGCGATGCGCGCTTTGCCACGCAAGACCGACATAAACAGAATCCCGATCCGCTGTACGACAAATCTGGAAAGAAGCCGCCCACCCCGGTCTATCGTCCCGAAGATTTCCACCATGACCCCGAAACCCAAACCTGCACCTGTCCCGCCGGCAAAACCCTCTACGGCAACGGCAGCGACTGCACGATCAACGGCCATGCGGCGGTGAGGTACCGCGGTGCCAAGCGTGACTGTGTGCCGTGCGACCGGCGCGACCGCTGTTTACGCACCCCGGACAAAACCCAGACCCGCCAAGTCGCGTTCTTCCAGAGCAAGATGGATGAACCGGAGACCCACACCGACAAAATGAAAGTCCGCATCGACAGTCCCGAAGGACGGAGACGATACGGCAGACGCTTTGCCACGGTGGAGCCGGTGTTCGGCAACCTGCGTCACAACAAACGGCTCAACCGCTTTACCCTGAGAGGCCGGAAGAAGGTGGAGGGGCAGTGGAAGCTCTACTGCCTGGTACATAATATCGAAAAACTGGCGCATCACGGGTATGCGCCATAACGAATGGGGATAGAACTCCCATCGAAAACAAAAACGCAAACGTTTCGGGGGCGAGTTTGTTTCGGGGAACTTTGGAAAAGGGGTTTTTCTACAGCCTCAACGGGCTGATGAGGGAAAGTACGATGACGGCGCTTTTGATTCCTGTGGGCACGGTGAATATCCTCCTGATGGACAGGCGTAAACTGCCACGACCGGCCGGGTTTGGCAACGAAACGCACCGGGGCATCTTCGTGGCAGAAATAGATTTACCCACTTTCCCCGCCACTTCTGCTACAATACTCGCATCGGCGCACCCCGGTCTGCACCGATCCCTTCGCGGTCATCCATCCCGGTTCACCTCGAACAACTTCAACTTAATAGGTAGCGCCTAGACCGGCCCAAGTTTTTTGGGTAGGCCATCCAGGAGCATCCATTCGTTATGTCATTTTCCAGTCTCGGCCTGTCGGCCGAATTACTCCGTGCTGTGTCCGAAAAGGGCTATACCCAGGCCACCCCCATTCAGCTGAAGGCCATCCCCGTCATTCTCGAGGGACAGGACGTTCTCGCCGGCGCGCAGACCGGCACCGGCAAGACCGCCGGCTTCACGCTGCCGCTGCTGCAACGCCTGAACGCGACGCCACACGGCGCGCATCGCGCGATCCGCTCGCTGATTCTGACCCCGACGCGCGAGCTGGCCGCGCAGGTGGAGGAGAGCGTGCGCACCTACGGCAAATATGTGCCGCTGAAGTCCACCGTGGTTTTCGGCGGTGTCGGCTTCAATCCGCAGGCCGATAAGCTGCGCCACGGCGTCGACATTCTCGTCGCCACGCCGGGCCGTCTGCTCGACCACGTCAGCCAGAGGACGGTGGACCTGTCGCACGTCGAAATCCTGGTGCTGGACGAAGCCGATCGCATGCTCGACATGGGCTTTATCCGCGACATCCGCAAGATCCTCGCGCTGTTGCCCAAAAAGCGTCAGAACCTGCTGTTCTCCGCCACCTTCTCCGACGAGATCAAGCAGCTCGCCGACGGTCTTCTGAATGCGCCCGTGCTGATCGAGGTAGCGCGCCGCAACACCGCCGCCGAGCTCGTGAACCAGGTGGTGCATCCGGTGGATCGCGCGCGCAAGCGCGAACTGCTGGCGCACCTGATCCACTCGCAAGGCTGGAAGCAGGTACTGGTGTTCACCCGCACCAAGCACGGCGCCAACCGTCTCGCCGAACAGTTGGAAGACGACGGCATCAGCGCCACGGCGATTCACGGCAACAAGAGCCAGGGCGCGCGCACCAAGGCGCTCGCCGATTTCA
>JBBTKS010000058.1:3352-6964 GCA_038058885.1 Pseudomonadota bacterium | reverse complement strand
GTGCTCAAGGCCGGCAAGCACGCGCAGGGCGCGATCTGCTACACCACCAGCCCGGTGCATACCACCGAACATTTCGTCGAGATGGCGCGGGAGATGGAGAAGATGGGTTGCCAGTCGATCGCCATCAAGGACATGGCCGGCCTGATCACCCCGGCGCGCACGGTCGAAATTTTCTCGGCGCTGTCCAGGGCGGTCAAGGTCCCGCTCGCGTTCCACTCGCACACCACCGTCGGCATGGCCAACATCAGCATGTATCTCGCGGTCGAGAACGGCGCGACCCACGTGGACACGGCGATTTCGTCGCTGTCCTGGGGCACCAGCCACTCGCCGACGGAAAGCATGGTGGTAGCCTTTCAGGACACACCCCACGACACGGGATTGAAGTTGGAACTGTTGCAGGAAATTGGATTTTATTTCCGCGAGATACGCAAAAAGTACCACCAGTACGAAAGCGAATATGCCGGGATCGACACCCGGGTGATGATCAACCAGGTGCCGGGCGGCATGATCTCGAACCTGTCGAACCAGCTCAAGGAACAGGGCGCGTTGAATCGCATGAACGAGGTGCTCGCGGAGATTCCGCGCGTACGCGAAGACCTCGGTTACCCGCCGCTGGTCACGCCCACGTCACAGATCGTCGGCACCCAGGCGGTGCTCAACGTCCTCACCGGCAAGCGCTACAAGAGCATCACGAATGAAGTAAAACTCTATCTGCAGGGCCGTTACGGCAAGGCCCCGGGCAAGATCAACGAAACCGTACGCAACATGGCGATCGGCAACGATGAGGTCATCACCTGCCGTCCGGCGGACAAGCTCAAGCCCGAGATGCACCGTTTGCGCGATGAAATCGGCGAGCTCGCCAAGAGCGAGGAAGACGTGCTGACCTACGCCATGTTCCCGGAGATCGGGCGCAAGTTCCTCGAAGAGCGCGCCGCTGGCACGCTCAAACCGGAGGAACTCAAGCCGCCGAAATCCGCCGAGGCCGCCAGTCTGCCCGCCTACGCGCCGACGGATTTCAATGTCACGATGCACGGTGAGACCTATCACATTCGTGTTACCGGCGCCGGACACAAGACCGAGGAACAGCGTCCATTCTTTGTCTCGGTCGACGGCGTGCCTGAGCAGATTCTCATTGAAACGCTCACCGAGACCGTGCCGACCGAGGCCGGCATGGTGGACACGCGCCGCGCCTCCAAGGGATCGAAGCGGCCGAAGGCGTCCAGGGAAGGTCATGTCACCAGTTCCATGCCCGGCACCATCGTCGACATCCTGGTCAAGGTCGGCGCCAAGGTGAAGGCCGGCGACCCGGTGCTGGTGATCGAGGCGATGAAAATGGAAAATGAAGTGCCGGCACCGGTCGCGGGCACGGTCAAGGCGGTGAATGTCGCCAAGGGCGATAGCGTCAACCCCGACGAAGCGCTCGTTGAGATTGAATAAAAAATCTATAGACAGGATTAACAGGATTTTTCAGGATTCACAGGATTATTTTAATAATATTTTATTTAATCTTGTTAATCCTGTAAATCCTGTCTATTTTCTTGCATCCTGATGAAATTAATCCTCGCCTCTTCGTCTCCCTACCGCCGCGAGCTGTTGGAGCGTTTGAAAATTCCCTTCGAGGTCATCGCGCCCGACGTCGATGAGACTCCACGCCCCGGCGAAACGCCATCGGCCATGGTCGAGCGCCTGTCCATCGAAAAGGCGCGGAAGATTGCAGACGGAAAACCCGGTGCGCTCGTGATCGGCTCGGATCAGGTCGCCGTATATAACGGCACCATCGTGGGCAAACCGCACAGCCATGACAAGGCGGTGGAACAATTGCGTTCCGCTTCCGGCAGGGCCGTCACGCTTTACACGGGGCTGGCGCTCGTCAATGCCGACACTCAGCGTGTCCAGATCGAAGTCATCCCCTATCGCGTGACCTTCCGCACGCTCACCGACGCGCAGATCGAATCTTATCTGCGCAAGGAACAACCCTATTCCTGCGCCGGCAGCGTCAGATCGGAAGGACTGGGGATTGCATTACTGGAAAGATTCGAAGGCGACGATCCGAACACTCTGATCGGATTGCCGCTCATCCGCCTGGTGCGGATGCTAGAAAACGAAGGGATAAAAATTATCTGAACCGCCAGGGCGCCAGGGTCGCCAGGAAAAACTTCTATTTCCAACATCTTTCCCTGGCGTTCCTGGCGTCCTGGCGGTTGATTTCTTATTTTAAATTCGGCGCGCGGCCGAGGATTTCCGCGCTCATGGTCTGCGCCATGGCCGTGCCGATGCGTCGCGCGAAACGGTCGAACACGTTCTCACGGAACGTATAGTCGACGATTTCTTCCGCGCCGATCACCTCGCGCGCCACGTAACTGGTGCTCCCCAGCTCATCCACGAGCCCCAGCTTGATCGCGTCGTCACCGGTCCAGAACAGACCGGAATACATGTCCTTGGTCTCCTTCAACGATTTGCCGCGGCCCTGGCGCACCGTGTCGATGAACTGCCGGTGTATCTGGTCGAGCAGCTCCTGCGCGTGTTTCGCCTCGGCCGGTTTGACCGGCCCGAACGGATCGAGAAAACCCTTGTGCTCGCCCGAGGTCATGAGACGGCGCTCGACGCCGATTTTTTTCATCGTGTCCACGAAACCGAAGCCGTTCATGAGCACACCGATCGAACCGACGATGCTCGCCTTGTCGGCGTAGATCTTGTCCGCGGCCGCGACCGCGTAATAGCAGCCGGAGGCGCACACATCGCCGATCACGGCATACAGCGGGATCTTCGGATACTTCGCGCGCAGCCGCTTGATCTCGTCATTGATATAACCCGACTGGACCGGGCTACCGCCGGGACTGTTGGCGCGCAGAACGACACCCACGGCATGGGAACTCTCGAATGCCGCGCGCAATCCCGAGATGACGTTGTCGGCGCTGGCAACGCTGTTGGCGCTGATTTCACCATCGAGATCCACCAGCGCCGTGTGACGCGTGGCGAGCGCCTTGCCGCCCCAGTTGTCCGATTGCGCCAGGACCAGTATCAACAACAGATAAGCCGCGAAGAAAAACCGGAAGAAAATTTTCCAGCGTCGCGCGCGGCGCTGCTCGGTGAGCGCGGCGAACGCCAGGCGATCGAGCAAATCGCGCTCCCAGTTCGGCGAACGGCCCGGTGCGTTCGGGGACGGCGGGGTCGAGGAATCGTTGTCCGTCATGAAAATAACCTCACGTGACTTCGTCTGAGTTTATCAAGTGTATGAACCTATCTCAAAATACCATGTTTCGGTTTTCGTAGGGTGCGTCCTACGCACCAATGGCTTCGTTTAGGGTGTGGATCGGTGCGCAGGGCGCACCCTACCGTTTTTGAGATAGGTTCATATCATCCCCCGGCTCGAAGCAGACGTCACCGTTGTCCTCGAATACCGGCAGCTTCACCAGCCCTGCCCCGCCGCAGGGGACGCCACCGCCCGAGGCGCATGCTCTTTCGGCGGTGGTGTCCAGGCGACTCAATGAACATCGTCGCTTGTGGCGTCCCGGCGTACTCCCTTCGAAGGAGCTTCGCCTCGGAAGGGAGTCGCCCCGCCAACACAAGCACCCGACGTCGGGGCATAACGCGCGCCATGTGTCGCACAAA
>JBBTKS010000058.1:0-3252 GCA_038058885.1 Pseudomonadota bacterium | reverse complement strand
CGTAAACCTCCGTGAACGAATCCAGACAAGCCAGCGGCTCGTGCTCCGCCAGCAGCTCGCGCCCGTGCACGCCATAGGTCACGGCAAGGCGATCCATGCCCGCGTGGCGCGCCATCTGCATGTCATAGGTGGTATCGCCCACCATCAGCGCCCGGTCCGCCTCCAGACCGAGCTGTTCCAGAATATCTTCCAGCATTCGTGGATGCGGTTTGGAAAAGGCCTCGTCGGCGCAACGCGTGGCGCAGAAAAGATGCGCGGTGCCGGTATCGCGCAGTACGCGGTCCAACCCGCGGCGCGCCTTGCCGGTCGCAATCGCCAGCAGGTAGCCCTGCGCCGACAAATTTTCCAGGCCCGCGCGCACGCCGGGGAAGAGCTCCATGCCGGTCTGGTCGAGGTGCAGGAAGTGCTGGCGGTAACGCTCCACCACCTGCGTGCGCGTAGCGCTGTCGACCTGCGGCAGCAGCGCCGACACCGCTTCATCCAGCCCCAGGCCGATGATATGGCGGATGGCGTCCTCGCCCGGATCGGGCGCGCCGGCGTCTTCGAGCGCGGCGGCGAAGCAGCGCACGATCTTGGCGACGGAATCCATGAGCGTTCCGTCCCAGTCGAAAATAATCAGTTCATGTCTGTTCACGGGACAGGCGTTGCAGCAAAGAAGAAAGTTCGTCGGGAAGCGGGGCTTCAATGTCCATTGTATAACCGGTCAGCGGGTGCGTGAATCGCAGCCGCTGCGCGTGCAGGAACAGGCGCCTGAGCCCCAGTTTGTGCAGGCGGCGATTGAATTCGCGGTCGCCATATTTGTCGTCCCCGGCGATCGGATGCCCAAGATGCGCGGCGTGCACGCGCGCCTGGTGGGTGCGGCCGGTAAGCAGCTGGATCTCCATGAGCGTGGCGGAACCGAAGCGCTGATGCGGAATGAACAAGCTCGTGGATTCCTTGCCGTCCTCGGTGACCTCCACCATGTGTTCGCCGGCATGGGGCCGGTTCTTTTCCAGCGCCACCGACACCTCGCGCGTCCCGCCGCGCCAGGCCCCGGAGACCAGCGCGAGATAATGCTTTTCCATTTTCCCCTCGCGCAGCATCCGATGCAGCGCCAGCATCGCCGGGCGGGTCTTGGCCAACAGCAGGCAACCCGACGTGTCCCGGTCCAGGCGGTGCGCCAGTTCCAGCACCGGTATCTCCGGCCGCAAGCCGCGCAGCGCCTCGATCAAGCCCACGCTGACGCCGCTGCCGCCGTGCACCGCCAGGCCCGCCGGCTTATTCACCACCATCAGGTCATCGTCCTCATGCAGGATGCGCGGCAACAGCCAGCCAAACCCGCCGGCGATCTTCTCGGGGTCGAGGTCCTTGGCAGGCGACAGGCGCAGGGGTGGAATCCGCACCACATCCCCCGGTTCCAGGCGGTAGTCCGGACGCGCCCGGCCCTTGTTGATCAGCACCTCGACATTGCGCAGGATTCGGTAAATATGGCTCCGCGGGACGCCTTTCAGGGTGGCGATCAGGAAATTGTCGAGCCGCTGACCGGCGCGGGATTCATCGATTTCGAGGTAACGGACGGCGGGGAGAGACCGCCCGGCCACGTTGTGGGTACAAACTGCACTCTCGCTCCGGGCGGTCTCTCCCTCACCCTCACTCCCTCTCCCAGGGGGAGAGGGAGGCGAGCCGTTGCGGCCTTTGGCCGCAGATTTCTTATGAGTACCGGGTTTCACGGCCTTTTCCATGCTGAAAACCATCATAACAGATTGCTGGGGAACCGCTTCGTTTGCTATAGTGCAAGTGCGCACTTTTGGTGAAATCTCTGATTTTGATACAAGTGCGCGGAACGCAACGGATTTTCGCGCCAGGTAAAAGCCGGCGCGGGCTCTACCGCACCGTTGCCCCCGGCGAAGCGCCGGTCAGCTAAATGTAAAAACGCGACTAGAGCCCAAAAAGGGTGACACGCCTCTCCCCTACTTCCTGTAGAGGCGTATATGTAGACGCTCCAGTTTTGCGAGCACCTGCCGACATCAGCACATGGCAGACGACACGTGTGACAGCCAAAACCTGTCCGCAGTGTAATAAAGTCTGAATTGTACATCTGCGCTCTCTATAACGAAGCGTGGAACCATAGCAGAAGGCCGTCAAACCATGACGGCTTCTGCCGCCCTGTCGGGAGGACGACGTTCCGTCTTGCCGCGCTGTTACCACGGCGCGAGGCGGCGTAGCACGCCAAACCGTGCGTCGGGGAACAACCGATGAAACGTATTCTATTCAACGCAACTCACCCCGAGGAGTTGCGGCTGGCCGTTGTCGATGGTCAGAAACTTCTCGACCTAGACATTGAGTCCTCCACCTATCAGCAGAAGAAAGGCAACATCTACAAGGCCAAGATCACCCGTGTAGAGCCCAGCCTGGAAGCCGCCTTCGTGGATTACGGCTCCGAACGCCAGGGCTTCCTGCCGCTCAAGGAAATTTCCCGCATTTACTTCCAGGGCTACGACGAGCGCACCCCCATGAGTCAGGTGCGCATCAGGGACGTGGTCAAGGAAGGCAATGAAATGATCGTGCAAGTGGACAAGGAAGAGCGCGGCACCAAGGGTGCGGCGCTCACGACCTTTGTCAGCCTCGCCGGCCGTTACCTCGTGCTCATGCCGAACAACCCCCGGGGCGGTGGCATCTCGCGCCGCATCGAGGGCGAGGAACGCGCCGAGCTGCGCGAAGCCATGTCCCAGCTCAAGCTCCCGGACGATTACTCCGTCATCGCCCGCACCGCCGGCATCGGCTGCTCGGCCGAGGAACTGCAGTGGGATCTCGATTACCTGATCAACCTGTGGGACGCCATCTACAAGGCCTCGCAGGAGCGCGCCGCGCCGTTCCTGATCTACCAGGAAAGCAATCTCGTGGTGCGCGCCACCCGCGACTACCTCAAGGCTGACATCGGCGACATCATGGTGGATAACCCGGAAGTCTACGAGCGCATGCAGAAATTCATGCAACAGGTCGCGCCGCAGAACCTGGACAAGCTCAAGCTGTACACGGATGAAACCCCCCTGTTCTCGCGTTACCAGATCGAGCACCAGATCGAGTCGGCGTTCTCGCGCGAAGTGCGCCTGGAATCGGGCGGCGCGATCGTGTTCGACAAGACCGAAGCACTGGTCACCATCGACGTGAACTCGGCGCGCGCCACCAAGGGCGCCGACATCGAAGAAACCGCGCTCAACACCAATCTGGAAGCCGCGGATGAAGTCGCGCGCCAGTTGCGCCTGCGCGACC
>JBBTKS010000057.1:0-3596 GCA_038058885.1 Pseudomonadota bacterium | reverse complement strand
TCACCATGACCACCGAGGGCGACCGCATCCTCGACCGTAGCCTGGCCAAGGTCGGCGGCAAGGGGCTGTTCATCAAGGAGCTGGAGCAAGGGCTGCTCGAAAACCGCACCGACATCGCGGTGCATTCCATGAAGGACGTGACGGCCACGCTCCCGCCTGGCCTGCATCTGTCCGTCGTGTGCGAGCGCGAAGATCCGCGCGACGCCTTCATCTCCAACCGCTACGCGACGCTCGACGCGCTGCCCCAGGGCGCGCGCGTCGGCACCTCGAGCCTGCGCCGGCAATGCCAGTTGCGCGCGGCCTATCCGCATTTCGAGATCGTCACGCTGCGCGGCAACGTCAACACGCGCCTGGCCAAACTCGATGCCGGCGAATTCGATGCCATCCTGCTCGCCGTGGCCGGCATCAAACGTCTGGGCATGGAGGAACGCATCCGCCAGCGACTCGACCCGTCCGTCAGCCTCCCGGCCGTGGGACAGGGGGCGGTCTGCATCGAGTGCCGCGAGAGCGATGCCGCCACCAATGAATTGCTCGCGCCGCTCAATCACCGCGAGACGCAAATCTGCGTGACGGCGGAACGCGCGATGAACGCCCACCTCGAAGGCGGATGCCAGGTACCCATCGGCGGTTACGCCGAATTGCACGGCGACCAACTGCATCTGCGCGGGCTCGTGGGCGAACCGGATGGCAGCCGTCTGCTGCGCGCGGAGCTGCGCGGACCGGCGATACAGGCCGAGCAGTTGGGCGCACAGCTCGCACAGCAACTGCTAGTGCAAGGCGCCAAAGACATCCTCGACAAGGTATACGGGCGTGCCTGAATCCGCTTCCCCCGGGCACGCGCTGCAAGGCGTGCGCGTGCTCGTCACCCGTCCGCGCGATCAGGCGGAAAAACTCGCAATCCTCATCGAGGGCGAAGGCGGCGAAGCGATCCGCTTCCCGGTGATCGAGATCGCGGAACCGAAAGACACCCGGGCACTGCTCGCCGTGATCGACCGGCTGGACCGGTTCGCGCTCGCGATCTTCATCAGCCCCAACGCCGTCAACCGGGCGATGAATCTCATTCTCGCGCGCCTTGGAACCTGGCCTCGAAACGTACGCATCGCCTGCGTGGGGCGCGGAAGCGCGCGCGAGCTCAAACACTTCGGCGCCGGGAACGTGATCGTCCCGGCGGGTCGGTTCGACAGCGAGGCGCTGCTCGCGCTGCCCGAGCTGCAGCAGGTTAAGGGAAACAGAATCGTCATTTTCCGCGGCGAGGGCGGACGCGAACTGCTCGGCGATACGCTCAAGTCGCGCGGTGCCGAAATTGAATACGCTGAATGCTACCGGCGCACGCGCCCGAACGCCGATGTCACGCCGTTGCTGCACCGCTGGGCGCGCGGCGAAATCGATATCGTCAGTCTCACCAGCGTGGACGGGCTGCACAACCTTTTTGACATGCTGGGCCCGGCCGGGCAACCGTGGCTTTCCCGAACCCCCGTCATTGTCGTCAGCACGCGCCTGGCCGAGATTTGCCGTGAATTGGGCTTCAAGACCGAGCCGCTGGTCGCGGCCCAGGCGAGCGACGAGGCGATCCTGGAGGCCATCAAGACGTGGCGGGAAACGCAAAAAACCCTATAATCACCAAACTCATACAGGCCGTTACCCATGACTGACACGGACGCCAAGAAGTCCTCTGACGAGCAGCACGCTGTTCCCCGGCGCAGCAAACACCCACTGAAGAAATCCGCCGACGAGGCACCCCCCGGGCGCGTCCGCGGCGGGCTGGCGCTGATCCTCGCCACGCTCGCGCTTATCGCGTGCGGCTATATCTGGTACACCGTGCTCTATCAGAACGCGGATCTGTTCTCCATGGACGTGGTCGGCGCGCTGGATCGCGTCGAGTCCGACTCCAATCAGAAGCAGGAATCGCTCGCCAATGCCGAAAAGGACATCAAGACACTCCGGGAAACGCAGGACACGCTCCGCGCTTCGCTCGAGAAAATCAACACCGACCTCGCACGCAACCGGCTGGAATGGGCCCTGACCGAGACCGAACAGCTGCTGGTCATCGCCAACAACCGCCTGCAGCTGGCGCGCGACTCACATTCCGCCCTCGCCGCGCTGCGCGCCGCCGATCAGCAGCTGCAGCTCCTGGCCAGCCCGAAACTTCTGCCGGTGCGGCGCGAACTGGCGCGCGAGATATCGCTGCTCGAGTCGCTCGACAAGCTGGATGTCAGTGGCATCACGCTGCGCCTCTCGACCCTGGCCGACACCGTGGACCGCCTGCCGCTGGCGACCGATACCCGGCTGCATGAATTCATGCCGGACAAAGTTCAGTCCGGACAGGGCGGCGCTCAGGTCGCGGCGGCGGACACCGGCTGGCGACAGACGGCGCGCAGCCTGTGGCAGGACATTCTTTCCCTCGTGCGCATCCGCAACGACATGGAATTACAACGGCCGTTGCTGCCGCCGGAGCAGCAATATTTCCTGCGCGAGAACCTGCGCCTGATGCTGTACGGAGCGCAGCAGGCGCTGCTGCAGGGCAGCATCCCGACCTATCAGCAGAATCTCAAATCGGCGCAGCGCCTGATCAAGGATTATTTCGATCTGAATTCACAAAGCGTGATCGCGACACAGAGCGAACTCGGCAAACTGCAAGGCACGAGAACCGTCACCGATCTGCCGGACATCACGGCCTCGCTCACCACCCTGCGCCGCCTCAGTGGCCGAAAGGCCGAACCGTGAAACTGCTGTTTTTCATCATCGCGCTGCTGTTTGCCGCCGCGCTGATCACGCTTTACGCCCTCGACAATCCGGGCTACGTGCTCATTGCGCACGCGCCGTGGAGCATCGAGATGTCGCTCACGCTCTTCATCCCGCTGATGATTGTCGTGTCCTTTCTGTTCTATCTGTCCCTGTACGTTATCCTCCGCCTCTGGCGCATTCCCCGCGACGTCGGACGCTGGCGCGCGCGCCGCCATGCGCGGCGGGCGCGCACGGCCCTCATCCAGGGACTGACCAATCTCGCGGAAGGAAACTGGGTCGAGGCGGAGGCGCAACTGCTCGCCGGCATGCGGCATGGCGATACCCCCCTGCTGAATTATCTCGGCGCCGCCATGGCCTGCGAGGGCCAGGCGAACCGCGAGAAGCGCGACGAGTACCTGGCGCTGGCGCACAAAAACGCGTCGCAATACGACCTCGCCATCGGCATGACGCAGGCCTATCTGCAACATCAGGCACATCAGCTGGAGCAGTCGCTCGCGACCCTGAATGAGCTGCGGGGCAACGCGCCGAAACATCGGCAGGTGCTGAAACTGCTCGCGCAGGTGCATCTCGAATTACGCGACTGGACCGGCCTGATCGAACTGCTCCCGGACCTGCGCCAAAGCTATGCCATGACCACGAAGGAAGTCGACGCGCTCGAACTGCAAGCGCATCGCGAGTTGCTCAAGCTCTCGCTGCCTTCCGGCAAGCCGGGCGTGCTGGAAAAAGCCTGGAACGGAGTGTCGAAAACGCTGCGGCGCAATCCCTCGATGATCGCGATCTACGCCCGCCAGCTCATCCAGCAAGGCGAAATGACGCGGGCCGAATCCGTGCTGCGCGCCGCCATCGAGGAC
>JBBTKS010000056.1:0-8224 GCA_038058885.1 Pseudomonadota bacterium | reverse complement strand
TTCACCGGCATGCGGCACTTCCGCCACTGAGCCATGAAAATCGCGCTCGCCGAGACCGAGGCTGACATCGCGCGCTGCTACCCGGTCATGGTCGAGTTGCGGCCACACCTTAGCGCCACTGAATTCGCGGCGCGGGTACGCAAGCAGCGGGCCACGGGTTTTCGGCTGGCCTACCTCGAGGAGGCCGGCGAGGTGCGCGCGGTGGCGGGATTCCGCTATCTCGAAACACTTGCTTGGGGAAAAATTCTTTACGTGGACGACCTGGTCGCGGCACCGGCACAGCGCTCGCGCGGCCATGGCGGGAAGCTTTTCGACTGGCTGGTGGCGCAGGCGAAACAGAATAATTGCGATGAGTTTCATCTCGATTCCGGCGTGCAGCGCTTCGGGGCGCACCGCTTCTACCTGACACGACGCATGGACATCATCTGCCATCACTTCGCGCTGAAACTCAAATGAAGCTGAAAGTCCTGGTCATCGGCGGCGGCGGTCGCGAACACGCGCTGGCGTGGAAAATCGCGCAGTCGCCCAAAGCCGAGAAGATCTTCGTCGCACCCGGCAACGCCGGCAGCGCGCACGAGGCCAAATGCGAAAACGTCGCCATCGCCGCCGAGGACGTGGACGGCCTGCTGCGGTTCGCGCAACAAAACAAGATCGATCTCACTGTCGTTGGCCCCGAGGCGCCGCTGGTGCTCGGCGTGGTCGATCAATTCCGCGCCGCGGGCTTGCGCATCTTTGGCCCGACGAAAAACGCCGCGCAGCTCGAGGGTTCCAAGGCCTTCGCCAAAGATTTTCTCGCGCGTCACAAAATTCCGACCGCCGCCTATGGCAACTTCACCGAGGTCGCCACCGCCGAGGCTTACATCAAAAAAATGGGCGCGCCCATCGTGGTCAAGGCCGACGGACTCGCCGCCGGCAAAGGCGTGATCATCGCCCAGACCACGGACGAGGCCATCACGGCGGCGCGCGACATGCTCGCGGGCAACGCCTTCGGCGAGGCCGGGCATCGCGTGGTGGTCGAGGAATTCCTCACCGGCGAGGAAGCCAGCTTCATCGTGATGGTAGACGGCGCACACATCCTGCCGCTGGCCACCTCGCAGGATCATAAGCGCGTCGGTGACGGCGACACCGGCCCCAACACCGGCGGCATGGGCGCGTATTCGCCGGCGCCGGTGGTGACGCCCGAGATACACGCGCGCATCATGCGTGAGGTGATCGAGCCCACCGTGCGCGGGATGACATCGGAAGCATACCCCTACACCGGCTTTCTGTACGCCGGCGTCATGATCGCGCCCGACGGCACGCCCAAGGTGCTCGAATTCAATTGCCGTTTTGGCGATCCCGAAACCCAGCCGGTGATGATGCGGCTGCAGTCGGACTTTATCGAACTGATCGAGGCCGCGCTCGACGGCAGGCTGGATCGGGCGCGGGCTAAATGGGACAGTCGCGCCGCGCTGGGCGTGGTCATGGCCGCGGGCGGTTATCCCGGTTCATACAACAAGGGCGACGCCATCACCGGCTTGCCGGAAACCGCGGCGGACGACTGTCATGTGTTCCACGCCGGCACCGCGCTCAAGGATCGCACGGTGGTCACCAGCGGCGGCCGGGTGTTGTGCGTCACCGCCCTGGGCGCTACAGTGGGCGCGGCGCAAAAGCGCGCTTACGAGACCGTGAAAAAAATCCAATGGCGCGGCGCGCAATACCGGGCAGACATCGGCTACCGCGCGATCGCGCGGGAAGAAAGCAATAGACAGGATTAACAGGATTACGCAGGATTTACAGGATTAATTCGGAATTCCTGCTCAAATCCAATTGCTTTAATCCTATTAATCCTGAAAAATCTTGTTAATCCTGTGAAATAAATTTATGACTAAACCGTTCGTTGCCATTCTGATGGGTTCGGACTCGGACCTCGAGACCATGCAGACCACGGTCGAGACGCTCGACAAGTTCCAGATTGCACGCGAGGTCCGCGTGCTGTCCGCGCATCGCACCCCCGACGCCACGCACGCCTTCGTCAAGGACGCGGACGCCCGCGGCTGCGCGGTGTTTATCGCCGCCGCCGGCATGGCCGCGCACCTGGCCGGCACCGTGGCCGCGCTCACGAACAAGCCCGTCATCGGCGTGCCCATGGCCGCCGGTCCCTTGCAGGGCCAGGATGCGCTGTTGTCTACCGCGATGATGCCGGGCGGCATTCCGGTCGCCTGCGTCGCCATCGGCAAGGCCGGCGCCAAGAACGCCGCCTATCTCGCGGCACAGATACTCGCCCTGTCCGACAAGGAACTGGCGCAACGCCTGGCTGACGAGCGCAAGGCCAACGCCACGGAGATTCTCGCCAGGGACAAGGCCGTGCGCGAGAAATTCGCCAAGTAGCACGCTTGATCACGGCTGAGCTGACCCGGGCAGCGCGCATCATCAAGAACGGTGGCATCGTCGCCTATGCCACCGAATACTGCTTCGGCTTCGGCTGCGACCCCATGAACCGTTTGGCAGTGTGGCGCCTGCTGCGCATCAAGCGCCGCCCATCCGACAAGGGACTGATACTCATCGCCGCGGAAGTCGACCAGCTCGATACCTACGTGGACAATATCCCAACACCGGTGCTCGTCACCTGGCCCGGACCGCATACCTGGCTGCTGGAACCGCGCGAAGGCGTGCCCGGCTGGATCACCGGCGATCATCCCCGGATCGCCGTGCGCGTGACCGCGCATCCGCAGGCCGCGGCCCTGTGTAAGACTGCTGGCATGGCCATCGTCTCCACCAGCGCCAACCGTAGCGGTGGCGCGCCGACGCGCAGTTATCGCGAGACGCTGCGCCGCTTCAAGGGTGAAGTGGATTACGTGCTGCCAGGGATGGTCGGCGATGCGCCGGCGCCGACACCGATCCACGATGCGATCACTGGCGAACTGGTACGACCGTGATAAAACATAAATAGACAGGATTTACATGATTAAAACAAAAGCAAGGACAAACCAGTTTCATATTTTTAAAATCCTGTTAATCCTGTAAATCCTGTCCATTCGATTTTTTACATGGCCATCGACATCCACGCTGTCCGCGACTACCTCCTCGATCTGCAGGACCGGATCTGCACGGCGCTGGAAAAGGAAGACGGCAAGGAAAAATTCCGCGACGACGCCTGGGAGCGCCCGGAAGGCGGCGGCGGGAAATCGCGGGTGCTCACCGATGGTGCGGTATTTGAACAGGCGGGCGTGAATTTCTCCCACGTGCATGGGAAAAATCTCCCGCCCTCGGCCACGGCGCACCGCCCGGAGCTCGCCGGCCGCTCTTTCCAGGCGCTGGGCGTGTCGCTCGTGATCCACCCGCGCAACCCGTACGTGCCCACGTCGCACTGTAACGTGCGGTTTTTCATCGCCGAGAAGGCGGGCGCCGAAGCGGCATGGTGGTTCGGCGGGGGCTTCGATCTCACACCCTATTATGGTTTCGAGGAAGACTGCGTGCACTGGCACCGCACCGCCCGGGCCGCGTGCGAACCGTATGGCGCCGACGTCCATCCGCGCTTCAAGAAATGGTGCGATGAGTATTTTTTCCTCAAGCACCGCAACGAACCGCGCGGCATCGGCGGACTGTTTTTTGACGACTTCAACGAAAAAAATTTCGAACACGCCTTCGGCTTCATGCAGAGCGTGGGCGATCATTACCTGTCCGCGTATCTGCCCATCGTGCAGAAGCGGAAGGCGACGCCCTATGGCGAGCGTGAGCGCGACTTCCAGCTGTACCGCCGCGGGCGCTATGTCGAGTTCAACCTGGTCTACGATCGCGGCACGCTTTTCGGCCTGCAATCCGGCGGGCGCACCGAGTCCATCCTGATGTCGCTGCCGCCGCTGGTGAAGTGGCGCTACGATTGGCGGCCGGGGCCGGGCACGCCCGAGGCGAAACTTTATGAAGTCTTTCTGAAACCCCGCGACTGGCTCGCGACGGAGGCCCCATGACAAACCAGACCCAGCTTCCCAGCCGGCACGCCACCCTGCGGCTGGTGCCCATGCCCCGCGATACCAACGCCGCCGGCGACATCTTCGGCGGCTGGATCATGTCGCAGGTCGACATCGCCGGTTCCATCGCCGCCAGCCGCCGCGCCAAGGGGCGGGTGGTCACCGTGGCGGTCAACGCCTTCCACTTCGTCGCGCCGGTATATGTGAACGACCTGGTGAGCTTCTATGCCGACGTCATCAAGGTAGGCCACACCTCGCTCACCGTGAACGTCGAGGTCTACGTCGAGCGCGGGTTGCGCTCGCCGAAACCGGGCGAGGTGGTCAAGGTCACCGAGGCCGTGCTGACCTACGTGGCGGTGGACGAGAAGCGCCAGAAGCGCCCGGTGCCGGCGGAATGATTTTGGGCCGGCGCGGGTGGACAGCCCCGGGGCCAGCCGCTAGGCTGTTTCTCATGACGGGAAGAGTTACCCACCACGGGTTGGCACAGGGATGGCGCGGTTCGGCGGTGGCGGTTGTCGCGGCGATGCTGCTCATGAGTTTCACCTCCGTGCTGCATGCCGCGAGCCCGCCCGTGCTCATGCTTCTGGAACACACGCAAGTCGGAAAACCGATCCAGACCAAGATCGAAATGAAAGCCGGGCTGGTGGCGTCACCCGACAAGGGCAAGCCCCAGGCGAAGTGGATCATCCGCGCGGGAGACGCCCTCAAGAGCGAAGTGCAACCCGGAGACCGTACCGTTAATTTCTACCAGAGTACGGGCACTCAAAGCACCCTGCTCTTCATCGTCAAGGTGCGCTACTACCAAAACCTTGCGGGCCGGTGGGTGCCGCAGTTTCTGCTCAACGAAGAGCCCCTGGTAATGCGGAAAAACGGGCGTTGGCAGCCGCTGACCACCGTCCAGGGCGTGCCCAGCCTCATCGTGCAGACCGGCACCGCGCTGCCGAATGCCGAAGGCTATTTCGCTTCCCTCGAATTCGGTATGTCCACCGGCGCCACTTCCATCGACGCCTGGCTGGTGCGGTAGGGGCGGGGCTTGCCCCGCCCAATGGTGGGCGCAGCAAGCAGCGCCCCTACTTTAGTCTCTTCGCCATCTCCAGAAACGGCGTAATCAGATCCATCGGCAGCGGGAACACGATGGTGTTGCTCTTGTCGTTGGCCATGCCGGCCATGGTCTGCAGATAGCGCAGCTGCAGGGCCTGCGGGCTCTTGCTCAGGAGATCCCCCGCCAGGACCAGCTTCTCCGCCGCCTGCAACTCGCCCTCGGCATGGATCACCTTGGCACGGCGTGTGCGCTCCGCCTCGGCCTGCTGCGCGATGGCGCGCACCATGGTGGGGTCGATGTCGATGTGCTTGATCTCGACCGCGGTGACTTTGATGCCCCAGGCATCGGTGGCGGTGTCCAGAATCTTCTGGATGTCGGCATTGAGCTTGTCGCGCTCGGCCAGCATCTCGTCGAGCTCGTGTTTGCCGAGCACCGAGCGCAGGGTGGTCTGGGCGAGCTGGTTGGTGGCGGAGTAGTAGTCCTCCACCTGGATGATCGCGCGCTGCGAGTCAATGACGCGGAAGAACACCACCGCGTTGACCTTCACCGACACGTTATCGCGCGAGATCACGTCCTGCGGCGGCACGTCCATCACGATGATGCGCAGATCGACCTTCACCATCGTCTGGACGCCGGGGATGATGACGATCAGGCCCGGTCCCTTGATCTTCCAGAAGCGCCCGAGCATGAACACCACGCCGCGCTCGTATTCGCGCAGGATACGGAACGCGGAGAAAACCAGCACCAAAATAACGACAGGAATAAAACTCCATGAGATGAATCCCATATCAATTACCCTCCGGGTTATACGGTTCCACCGTCAGAATCAGGCCCTCGATTCCGACGACCTTTACTTTCTGTCCGCGCTTGAGCGCCGTGCCCGAGCGCGCCTGCCATTCCTCGCTGTGCACGCGCACGCGTCCCGCGCCCTTGAAATTCTCCAGTGCCTCGCCGGGCGCGCCGATCATTTCTTCCTTTCCGCTCACCACGCTTCGCTTGCGCGCCTTGAGGGCCATCGCCACCACGGCGAAAAAGAACGCCGCGCTCAGCGCCGCCACGGCGGCGATCAGCGGCCAGGCGACGGCATAACCCTCGACGTCGGTGTCCATGAGAATGATCGAGCCCACGACGAACGCGACCACGCCGCCGATGCCGAGCGCGCCGAAGCTCGGCAGGAACGCTTCGGCCACCATGAACGCGATGCCCAGCAGGATAAGTCCCAGACCGGCATAGCTGATGGGCAGCACCTGGAAGGCATACAGCGCGAGCAGCAGGCAGATACCGCCGACGACACCTGGCAATACATAACCGGGATTCCAAAGTTCAAAAAACAGGCCATAGATACCGAGCAACATCAGAATATAAGCGACGTTCGGGTCGGTGATGACCGCGAGCAGGCGGCTGCGCCAGTCGGGCTCGTAGCTGTGAACCTGCAAGCCTGCCGTCTTGAGGACGATATCGCGGCCCTGCACGTTCAGCTTGCGGCCGTCGAGCTTCTTGAGCAGATCGGCGCTGTCGGCGGCGATCAGATCAGCTACGTTCTTTTTGACCGCCTCTTCCGCGGAAATCGAGGCCGCCTCGCGCACCGCGCTTTCGGCCCAGTCGACATTGCGCCCGCGCATCTGCGCCAGACTGCGGATGTAGGCGATGGCATCATTCATCGCCTTTTCGTCCATGCCGGGTTTGCCCGCCTTGGCGGGTTTTTCCTTGCCGCCCTTCTGGTCCGGGGAATCTTTCTTGTCTTCCTTCTCCGGCGGTTTGGAGCCGCCGCCGGGATCGGGCACGCCGCCGATGTGCACCGGCGTGGCGGCGCCAACGTTGGTCGCGGGCGCCATGGCGGCGACATGCGAGGCCAGCAGGATGTAGGCCCCGGCGCTGGCGGCGCGCGCGCCCGAGGGCGCGACGAAAGTCACCACCGGCATGGGCGAGGCGAGAATGTCCTGGATGATTTTGCGCATGGCGGTGTCGAGCCCGCCGGGGGTGTCCATGCGCAGGATCACGAGCATGGCGGCCTCGTCCCGGGCTTTCTCCAGCCCGCGGTGCACATAGTCGCTGGTCGCCGGCCCGATGGCGCCATTGATGTTGAGCACCACCACCTGCCCGGGCGTGACGACGTCCTTGGCCAGCAGCAGCAGCGGCCAGGCCACAAGCAGCAAAAGCAGGATGCGCAGGCGTTTCATACGACACACCTTACCAGACAATCGGCCGGGGGGAGAACCCGGCCCGGTTTCAGGGGAATCAGCGGCGCGCGCGCGCCTGATGGCGCAGGATGAATTCCAGAATCTCAAAGCGGTTATAGGCCTCCTGCAGGCTCGCGCCCCACACGGTCGGGCCGTGGGAGCGGACCATGAGCGCGCTAATGGCCGGCGCGGTTTTGGCGAAGCGCTTGCGGATGTCATCGGCGATGCGCGCAACATCGAGGACATTTTCAAACAGCGGCAGGTCCACTTTCGGGTTCTGCTGCCAGATGTCGAAACCCTTGATCATCTCAATCGGCGCCAGCCGCAGCCCCTTGGCGCCCTGCTTCGCGCGATCGGCGGCGAGACAGGCATCGACACTGTGGCCATGCAGACAGGCACGCGCGTTCGGGAACAGCGTATAGAGCGTGCGGTGAATGGCGGTCTCGGCCGAGGGCTTGTTCTCCGGCCGCACGCGCTCGACGACCTCACCGTCCCGCACGCGCACCAGCAGAAAATCCAGTTCATCCAGCCGGCCCTTGGGCCGGCCGCTGGCGGTGATCCAGAAATGATGGTCGTCCTCGCGCGCCGACAGGTTCCCGGCCGTGCCCGCCATCCAGCCGCGCGCATGAAAATCGCGTGCGATTTCCACCAATGCCGCGCGCGGCGGCAGGTCATCCAGTCGCGCCGCCAAATGATCCCCCTTCTCGGCCACCGTAAACCTTGTCAGCCAGCTCTCCATAAAACCGCGCGCACAACCGGCGGCGCATTTCCCTTTCCGGCAGCCCGGGCGGCAAGGATGCCAACACCAAGGTCCGCGCGGTTTCAAACATGCTTGCGCCCATTCGCAGGCGCTCGGTTCCCGTCTTGCGGGCACATAGCTCGCGCACCAGTCGCGCCACTTCGGGCGTTGTATCAATCACGCAGCAATTCCTCCAGCAGGGGCGCAACGCCCAGTCGCTGCGCCCAATGACTAAGATAAGCCCGATCCGCGCCGGTCGCGAGCAGATTTTGCACGTCGCGGCGCTGCATCTCCGAGGCCGACTGTTTAGCCC